>JAVCCE010000063.1 GCA_030765645.1 Candidatus Hinthialibacter antarcticus
GAAGCGAGCAGAGTTGCACCCATGCCTGATACAGCGAAAGATCAAGGATTTACGAAAAAGCGTCAAAAAAACGCAATTCAATTTGTGATAAAGTATCCAAATCCCGGAAGAACCAAAATTATACCGGTGAGGTGAATCAATGAAATCCATATCGCGTAGAACCGCTCTCAAGCAAATGGCCGCCGCAGCCTCAGTCGGCGCGTTGGGCGCAGCGGCGCCTTTGAACGCGCAGTGTAATGCCGAGCGTCCCAATGTGGTGTTCATCATGGGCGATGATATCGGTTTCTCAGACCTCGGCTGTTATGGGGCTGAAATTCAAACGCCCAACCTCGACCGGCTCGCCAATCGCGGCGTACGTTTCACTCAGTTTTATAACATGGCCAAATGCAACCCAACCCGCTCGTCATTATTCACCGGGTTATACCTGCCGCGCAAGAATGCAAACAATGCTCAACCATTTCCTCAGCAATTAAGAAATGCTGGCTATTACACTGCAATGTGCGGCAAAGAACATTTCGACGATTGGGTTCCTGAGCGCTGCTATGCCGATCAATGTTTTGACGATCGCTTTATTTATGCCGTTGGTAATGAATATTTTATTCCACCCAGTGGAAAATTAGCCAAGCCGTTTCGCTTGAATGGAAAAGAACTGGCGACGGGCGAGATTTCTGTAAACAAAAAACCCTTCTACAAAACCGATGTGGTGACTGATTATGCGCTGCGCTTTTTAGATCGTTCGAAAGAACAAGACAAGCCCTTCTTTTTGTATCTTCCCTATAATGCAGCCCACTACCCGCTTCAGGCGCGTGAGGAAGACATCGCAAAATATCGGGGCAAGTACAAAAAAGGCTGGGACGCCATCCGCCAACAGCGCTTTGAGAAGCAGAAACAGTTAGGCGTGATTCCAGCCAACGCAACCTTGAGTCCGCCTGAAGACAACATTAACAAATATCGGGGCCCGTTTCGGAGAGACATCTATAAATACCGTCCGTGGGATACGCTTCCACAGCGTGAACAAGATGAACTCGATTTAGAGATGGCCGTCTTCGCCGCAATGGTAGATTGTCTCGACCAGAACATTGGCCGGGTGGCGCAGAAATTAGATGAGATGGGCGCGCTGGAGAACACGCTCATTCTGTTTATGTCAGACAATGGTTCCTGCCCGTACGATAGCAACAAAAATTTCTCCATCCCGCCGGGTGGGGCTGATTCTTACCGCACGCTTAGCGCTGCGTGGGCGAATGTGGGCGACACGCCCTATCGCTTCTACAAACAGTACGGACACGAAGGCGGATCGCACACGCATTGCATCGCCCATTGGCCCGCGACCATACAACCGGGCTTTTGCCATGAACCCGCGCACCTCGTCGACATTTACCCGACGATGTTAGAACTCAGCGGCGCTGCGTATCCAACAGAAGCCGAAGGGAGCCCCACTCCAACCTTAGACGGCAGTTCGTTATTGCCTCTATTCAAACATCAAAGTCGCGAGACGCCTGAAATCATCATTTCGGGATTCACCGATAAATTCCGAATGGTGCGCGTTGGAGATTGGAAGATGGTCAAAGTTAACAAAGGCGACTGGGAACTCTATGACTTGAGCACTGATCCCACCGAGTTGAATGATTTGGCCAAGCAGCATCCAAAGCGTTTGCAGCGAATGGTGAAACAATATAACGATTGGCTGAAGAGTTAACGAGTAGAGGGAGAAATTGAATGCGTACGATGTTTGGATTGTTCTTCGGGATTTTTGTTGTCGTTTCTAGCGGGAGCGCTTCTGAATCAGCTGGCTTCAACAACCTGATTCTTACAACGCCTGGCTTGGTTGCCTTTTGGGATTTTGATGAAGCGCCCGGCGAGGCGCGCGTCTCAAAAGGCGGCGCAGAAACGCATGTGCTGCAAGAAGTGAATGGCCCCATTGAGCGCGTCGAGGCGGGCCCGTTTTCTCGATACGCCGCGCATCTGAAAGGCGGCGAATGGTTTTATATCCCGTATGAAGAACTCGGCGAACTCAACATCAATGGGCCTGAGGCTCAAGTCAGCATGATCGCTTTTGTTAAACTTCAGAAAGCCCTCAAAACCACCATCGCGGGAATCTGGTCAGAAGGGAAGGGCGCACATGACGATTCGGGTACGCGGCAGTACGCGCTCTTGCTGGATATGCCCGCCTACGGCGGAGCAGGCAATGTGACGCCTCATATCTCCTCAGAAGGCGGCGTTACGCAACGAGCAGACGGCTCGAAGTTTCCCTGGTGCGTGGATTATGCAGTCAATACATCTAAAGTCGAAACGGACAAATGGATATCTGTCGGATTTACTTATGATGGCGAGTTTATCAAAGCATACTATAACGGCGTCTTTGAACCGCGCAAATTAAACCCAAAGGCAGACCGCCGCTCCGATCCCTATTTCACCACCGAAGGCCTCAATGGCGCAGATCGCGGCATGAACCCCTACTATCATGGCCGGGGCATTTTTCAATATGATCCAGATAAAAAATACGATCCGCCCAAAATGGCCCCGTCAGATTTCACGGTCGGCGCGCGCTACGCAGTCGGCAGTTTTACCAAAGAAGCCATGCAAGGAACCATCGGCGGATTGGCTGTTTTTCATCGCGCACTAAGCGATGAGGAGATGCGGGCGATTCACGCGTCGGCAAATCTCGAGCGCTTGAATTAGTACCTCTGCTCGGACGTTCGGTTTTCCTATTGCTTCACTCGGCTTGGTGGTCGATAATTTTTTATCTATCGCCGGGGTGAGGCATAAATTCAATCGAAAAAATTCATAGACTTTTTGTTTAATCTTTAGTAGAATTCTCAACTACTGCAACTTGCGTTTCGTCACCATAGATACCGTGTTATTTTTAATTCGTGTTTTTTGCTTCTTTTAATCTATTTGGGAGGATGTACAGATGAGTTTGACAAAATATCTTGGTTATGTCGTTTTGGTCGTATCGGTGTTTTTAACGCCAGTTTCAGCGCAGTTTGGTGAATTTGACCAAGTGGCTGACTGGGGGCCGCTCGGTAGCGCAAAAGCAGAGGGTTCCGTTGAAGTGGATGGAACCGGCGCAAGCGCGACTTATTCACTCATTGGAAACGGCAACGACATTTGGAACACCGAAGACGAAGGCCTGTTCGTCTACAAGGAACTTGATGGCAGTTGGATGTTGCAAGCCAGCGTTGCCTGGAACGATCCCGGCCCGGACGCCAATTCTAAATTAGGCGTCATGATTCGCGAAAATCCCGAAAGTTCAACTTCACGCTACTATTGGATTGAAGTGCGCGGCAGCGGCTTTGGCGATGAGACGCATGCGCAGTTCCGTCCGATCGAAGGCAGCAACGCCCAAGACTCGACCGTTTTTGAAGACGTGAACACCTTTACGCAACTCGCAGCCAATGGCGACTTTTTGTGGCTTCGCGTCATCCGGTTTTCGTCAACGAATCGCTTTGTTGCGCAGTGGTCGCGCGATGGTGAAGAATGGACGAGCGGTCATAGTTTTCAGTTTAATGACTGGGGAGACAGTGCGGGCTTTGGTTTGGCGATTACCAGCCATACCGATGACGACTTTCTCGCTTGGGGCGAAGCAACGGATGTGAAACTCACTCAAATTCCATTCGAAGCCAATCGGACCATTGGCGCAGAAGATTTTCGTCCTGGAACTCCTCTAACAGGCGTCGAAGTGAAAGTGGATGTGGCGGCGGGCGTAACGCCGAACGTCTCCGTCACAGAAACCCCACCGCCTGGTTGGGAAGTGACGAACATCCAAGCCAGCGCGGGCAATGCGGATATCTCCGGCGGGAACATCGTATGGACGATTAGCGGCGCCAGCGGAAACCCCACATTGACCTATGACGTTACTCCTCCTGCTGATGCCTCCTCAGGCGAATGGGGCGGTTCATTTTCAGGCGGTGAGATCGAATTCTCAATCCCAACGAATATTCTAACTAGTTCCGATAAAATTTCGGTGTATTTCATTGGCGATTCAAACACGGATGCACAACGAAACACGATATACATGGATCTTTTAGGCGCCGGTCTTACGATGTTGGATTCAGGCGGCAACGAAATTGTTGTGCCGGGATTGAACTACCAGGCGGAATACATCAGCCATGATATTGATGACCCTGCGGTCGCCGCGAATTTCGATTTAATCATTGCCCATGAGTCGGTCAGTTCAAACGCAGTGGCGCGATACATTGACCTTCCCGTTCCATATCTCGCAATCGAACAAATATTCTATTCAGGACGCGCCGACCGCGAAGCCAGTTTGTGGTTTGGCCCTCAAAGCGCAGTCAGTATCTCTAATGATTTTGAGTTCGCAGTCGAAGACAATACCCATCCCATAACAGATATCTATGAAGCGGATGATTTGATCCCCGTCACAACCAACGCCGCAGGTCAAATTGGCGGAATTAACTTTGACGCGTTAGCGCCCGTCGCAACGCCTTTAATGTTGAGCGCCGATTTTGCCCGCGTTACTTTGGCTGTAGCAGAAGCGGGCGGAACGGGGCTGGTGGGTGACGCCGGATTGACGCCGCCGCCGGGGTCTGATCCATTACCCGCTCGCCGCGCTATGTTGGGAATGCACGAAGGCGTCCAGGCGTTTGATTTAGGTATCGCAGGCGGCCTCGATAATATTGCTTTGACGCAAGAGGGCGCTATTCTCTTCCAACGCGTTGTTCAATGGATGGTCGGTCTCGATCCGACCGCTGATGGAACCGAAGCAGGCGTCCCTGTCAAAGACTGGGCGCTGTATTAATTGAATAGAAACATGATTGAGAACGAGCGGGGCAATTTCGCCCCGCTCGTTTTTGATTACGGTCGGATGTGTTTTTTATAGTTTTCGTGGCTCGGCGGGAGCCTCGCCCTCCCCCAAAACACTAGCGAAATCAAAGAATCACTTAGTCGTCCGCCCCGGAGTCAAGCGGAATCTGATGTTCTTTCATCTTGCGGTAGAGGGTGCGCGTACTGTAACCCAGTATGACGGCGGCGGCTTCTTTGTCGCCCTTGGTCATCTCGATGGTTTTACGAATCACCACGCCTTCTGACTGCACCACCGAGTACCCCAGCGGAATGGTGATGCGTCCCGCAGAGGTTGTGGATTCTTCTTCGGGCGCACTGGCGTTGCGAATCAGTTCCGGCAGGTCGTCGATCAAAACGCGGTCGCCTTTGGCGAGAATCACGCCGTGTTCGATGACGTTTTCCAACTCGCGTACATTGCCCGGCCATGAATAGGCCCCCAACGCTTTGTGTGCATTGACGCCCAGGCCGATGACGTCCTTGCTGTTTTTCCGGGCGTATTTTTCGATGAAGTGTTGGGCCAGGCGGGGGATATCGCCTATGCGTTCGCGCAGCGGCGGCAGTTTCAAATTAAACACGTTGATGCGGTAATAGAGGTCTTCACGAAATTTGGTGTTTTTCACTTCATCCATAAGTTCGCGGTTGGTGGCGGCGATGACGCGCACATCAATCTGGATGGACTTGCCGCTGCCGACCCGTTCAAAGATGCTCTCTTGTAAAACGCGCAAGAGTTTGACTTGCGCCGATGGACTCATCTCGCCAATTTCATCAAGAAAGATGGTGCCGCCGTCCGCCATTTCAAAGCGCCCAACCTGGTCTTTATACGCCCCGGTGAATGAACCTTTGTTGTGTCCAAAGAGTTCCGATTCGAGTAGGGTCTCGGGCAGGGCGCCGCAATTGACTTTGACCATAGGTTTGTCAGCGCGGTTGCTTAACGCATGGATCGCATTCGCGATCATCTCTTTGCCGGTCCCGGTTTCGCCGGTGATTAACACGGTCGCGGTACTGGGGGCGATCTGTTCGATTTGGGTAATCACGTTTCGCATCGCCTGGCTTTTGCCGACGATGATATTTTGTGGTTCCAAGCCTTTGAGTTTGTCTTTCAGTTCTTGAACTTCCAATACCATTTCGTGTGAAGCCAGCGCCTTTTCGACGAAGATTTGTAACTCATGCAGGCGCACCGGCTTGGTGAGGTAATGAAACGCGCCTGCTTTCATGGCTTCGACGGCGTTGTCGACGGACGCAAACCCCGTCATCAAGATAATGGGAATATTAGGATCGTAGGATTTGATGCTGCGCACCAGGCTGATGCCGTCGATGCCCGGCATGACCAAGTCAGTCAACACCAGGTCGTAGCGGTTTTCATGCACCATGCTCAAGCCCTGCTCCGGGGTCAGGGCGGATTCACAGTCATGCCCCTGGCTTCGCAAGGCGCGAGTTAGTGTTTTCGCCATGGTTTCATCATCATCAACGACGAGTATGCGGGCTTTACGCTTTTGGGGGGCGTCCTGGATTGTTGCGTCTTGTTCTTCTGAATTATTCATGGGCGCTTTGGATGTTTTCGTGGTTTGGAATCGGTAACTGTATGATAATGGACGTGCCTCGTCCAAGTTCGCTTTTTACTTGAATCTCGCCGCCATGAGCGACAGCGATTTCGCGGGCCAGATATAGCCCCAGTCCGGTACCGCCGGGGCGGCCGGTTTCGAAGGCGTTAAAGACTTTATCAATCATCTCTTTGGAAATGCCTTTGCCCGTGTCTTGTACTTCAATGACCGCTTGGTTGTCAACTTGTTCGGCTTTTATCGTAATGGTTCCGCCGTCGCTTAATGCATAGGCGGAGTTCTCAAACAAATTTAATAGCAGACGGCGGAAATGGTCGGTGTCGATTTCAACGTCAATTGCGTTGACGGCTGGGACGAATTGATAATGGATGTTGTCCCGGCGGATTCGTGTTTGGATTTCTTCATAAATATCTTGTAAAAAACGGTTTAACGGGGTGAGGGCGCGCTTGGGTTTTTGGATGCGCGATAAAACCAGGTAGTGGTTGACGATCTCGTTCATGCGGTCGACTTCTTTTTGCAAGTCGCTCAGCATGTCGAACAGTTCGGCTTGAATCGGTTCGCGAGTGACGGTGTTTTCCGCGTCGAGACACTGCTGGACGCGGTCGCCGATCATGTCAGCGGTCAACGCCATCACGCCCAGCGGGGTGCGGATCTCATGCGCGACGCCCGCCGTGATTTTCGTCATGGCATGAATTTGTTCCATATTTTTGAGTTTGTTCGCGAGTTGGCGAATCTCGGTGGTGTCGCGCAAAATGAGCGTGGCGCCGATGACGTTGCCGCGTTCGTTTCTCAATTGCGTCAGGCTGGCGTCTGCGGTAATCGGTTTGCCGCTTTTTGTGTTCCACTCGGTGGCGTAAAGCGTGCAGGCCCCGTGAGCGGCTGCCTCTTTGCGAATCTGGTCAAATTGTTTGGGATCGCAAATCAGGTCCCGTAGCGACTTATCGACGATTTCTAACGTCCGAAACCCGAACATGCGTTGTGCGCCCTGGCTCCAAGTCGAGATGCGGCCATGTTCGTCGAGGCCGACAATTGCGTCTGATGCTTCTGACATGATGGACGTCAGCAGGCGGTCTTCCATCCACAGTTTTTGTTCGAGTTTGAGCCGGGCGTCTACCAACTCGCGCGAATAGCGTTCGATGTAGGTTTCCATCGCCAATTGCATATCGAGATGAAACACTTTCATCAGCGCCAGTTCAGCCGCTTCAATGCGCTTTGCGTCGTCTTTGAGTTCGGCGCGGAGGATGGGGAATATAATTTCGCAATATAGGCTATACGCGCCAATGTACCAGCGCGGCTGTAGGCCGATGCGTTCATGAGTTTGGCCAATGCTGCGGCGTTTGCTGATATAGACGTCGTCGAATTTCGCCTCAAGAATCTCACAAAAATAATGATACTGGGCCGTCTTTAAGCGATTGACGGTTTCAGCGTCGGGGAAAAACTGATGGGCCATGCCGGATGAGACAATGGCGTCGTAAAAGCGATCAATAATCTCGTTCAAATGGGGGCGTAATAGCGGAGCGATCTCGAGAATGACGTTAATCTCATTCTCTGTGAGGTTTAAATAATTCTGCATGTAGTCGAAGTGCGTCGACTTGCCGGAAAACTGAGTTTTCTCGGTTGCAGACTGTGGCTTCATCAGGTGCAATCCTAAAATAGGTGGAACGATTGATTTCGAAGATGCAACGCCGAGAGAGGTGATGGGCTGTATTATTGGTTAAAAACGGGGCGTTTCATAGGGCGGCGCTGAAAATGAATGCTTCGATTGACAAAAGTGACAATCTTGTAATTCATTAAATATCAATATATTAGGTTTGTTTCAATAAGATTGATATTAGGCGAAGCGAAGGCGGGGTTATCTGAAAAGGGCGCAAGAATCTCTGTGAATACCCTGAAATAGAAAATAATTTAATTTTACTAAATTTATATTTTTTGTCAGATTGGGGTTGCAAAAAATGGAATTCTGGTATAAAAATAAAGGCAAGACAGGGATCACTGTTGAAGAAGCGGTTTCATCCAACTCTCGTAAGGGCCTACCTTGCGGGAGTTTTTTAATGGACAAACCATTCAGATCCTGTCTTGCCTCACTTGAAAACGATTCCTGACTCCAAAACTTTCGTTCCGCCGAGCATTGGCTCTGTTGTCGTACTTAGGTGTCGTAACTGATGCCGTACAGATGCCGTGTCAAAGATGTCGTGCCCGTTGCGATTCTGTTGTTGTGTCCCGGTGCGTAGCCTTGATGTCGTGCTGCTGAGCGTTTTGTGTATGCTGATGCTGTTTCTTGATGCCGTACAAGTTGCCTTGTCTGTTGTGAATTCCGCTGTCGTACTGGTGTCGTATCTGTTGTGTTGTCAAAGATGCCGTACTGTTGAGAATTCTGATGTCGTACCTGATGCTGTTTCTTGATGCCGTACAAGTTGCCTTGTCTGTTGTGAATTCTGCTGTCGTACAAGTTGTAGTGTCTGTTGTGAATGCTGATGTCGTGTCTGATGAATTGCCTAAGATGCCGTACTGTTGCGAATTCTGTTGCCGTAACCGATGTTGTTCCAAGGTGTCGTGCTGTTGTCGTGACTGATGCTGATTCGTGGTGTCGTACTGATGTTTAGCCTGTTGTGTAAGTGCTCAGTCTGTTGTTGCCCTGGTTGTGTTGTCAAAGGTGTTGGCGAAACTAGGACGCTCGGGTCAGGACCGTAAAGTGCTTCTTTGTATCCTCCTGCAATTCCATTTCGCGATTTGTCAGTAGGTGAGTGAGTCGAAGAAGTGTCAATCGCAATCGGGTATATCTATTTGCAGGTTGTGTGCCAAAGTCTGGCATAGGTGATGTTTTTAATAAGTTTTTAAGTGGAGAAGCATCTATCATCAATTTCTATAGCATGTTACATGGTTATCTTTTTTGTGAATTCGATTATTTTCCTTCCGATTATTTAAAGTTTTTGATTGGTAATATCGTAATTTTTTGACAACTTTGACAATGGATTTAAGTGGGTCATGTCACCCAAGTCAGAAATAGCCAAATTTTGTTTGAACGGTTTACTCTTGTTGTAGTGATAATCGCCGCCAGGGGACGCGGTTTTTTGATTCTCGGGAGTAAACGGCCTGAAATCCATCGCCTTTTCTATTCATCTGACCGTTCTGCCACTCATAAAAGAACCCTGTGATGGAATACTGCTGGGGGGAACGCTCTAGGTAGGCTTCCTCAAAAAAGACTTCTCCTGCTGTGATCCATATTAAATTGCCGTCGATTGCAACCCCAACATGGGGGCGGTGTAAATAAACCTGGCTCGGCTTCTGGTCACGCACATGATAGACGCTTCCGAGTATAAACGTATTAGAATCAGGTGTTTCTGGGCTGATGACCAGGTTCCAGCCAAAGCCGTCGCCAATCCAGGCGTATTGCAGGGCATGTATATATAGTGTGATGTTCTCTTGTTGAATCTTGTACGGCGGCGAATATTGTTCAGTCTGTGACCATTCATGGTCGACGGGATTTTCTTCCCATAAGCCATACCAGGCGCCAGCGAAAGCCTGAAACGAATCCAGCCCGGATTGAAGAGATACACCGTCTTTCAGCGCTTGCGTTAGTGTTTTGTCAGAAATGTCAAAGCGGTCAAATCCATAGGGAGCCTCTAAAATGGGAGCGACGCTCTCTTTGAAGCCGATGATTTCTTTCACCAGATAAATCAGTTGGTTAGTATCATTATTGTATAGAGAACGGCGAAAGCGTTCGGCCTCAATGGCGCCGTCTTGCATACGGGCGAATCCATCAGATGGCATGGGCTTAGAGAAACCCGGGCCTTTATTTTCAGGGATGAGCCAATGGGTTTTCGCGAGCGCCTGTAATTGTGGAAATCGCCATTGCCCGGCGGCTTGAATGGCGTGGGCTGCGCCGTTCATACGAAAACTGCCCGGCGGACGCGAAATGGAGGCTTCGTAGGCGTAGTAACCCCAAAAAAGCGAACGGACGACAAACCAACCGATTGCGATATAGAAAAGCAGCAGCCCGTGTTGCTTGTTCAATTGAAGAAGGATTGGTGGGTTCACCTTGCGTAGAATGAAGATGAAGCCCGCCATAATCAGTAGCGTGATGACAAATGGGCCCGCACAGTCGCGAAGCAATGAAAGAACGATTTGTATTTGCATGATTGAATCATAGAGGATGCTCACAGGATTGCAAAATTTGAATTGAGATTTTTATAAGCCATTTCATAAATACTAGGTTTTGCGTTGCGTCCGGCATGGGTACATCTCTGCTCGCTTCGGTGCGGGCTTTCAGGCCCTTATGCACAGGCGAACCCAGAGTCGCACCCATGCCTGATCTTTTATCGGAAAGCACAAAAAAAGCCCCTCGATGCGAGGGGCTTTTTCGTAATTCGATCTAAGTCGAAATTAAAATAAAGACCATTCTGCAACATTGGTATTAGGCAGGTCTTCCACGCCAGTGGCGCGGGCAGTGCGTTTTGGTTCAGCCACGCTGCGGAACATGACCCACTCGCCGTTGCCCATGTAGGTGACGGTGGCGTGATAGTTGCGGTCAGCGTTATAGGACGCCGTGCCGAGTTCTCCAACGACGGCGACCGGGTTTTCATCCAATTGATAGGTCATGCCATCATCAGTGGAGATGTACGAATAAATGGGGCCGGACGAATTTTGGCTGGTCGCCCAGGCGTACCATACGCCTTCGAGGTCAGGATGTTTGACGGCGGAGGAAAACTCGATGCCTTCGAAGCCTTCTTCTTCATTGACGCCAGTGTATCCCGCCCACTGCCAGGTAATTCCATCTGCGGAGGTATAACGGAACAATTTTTTGCCTAGATCAAAATAATCAAATGCTTCATCGAGATAGGGCTCTTCACAACGGCAGTAAGCGACGAATGAGCCGTCTTCTAATGTTGTGACAGAAATGCGCTCAACAGGGCCAAAGCGGGAGGTGCCTTCTTCGTCTAAGGCGATGCCGCTGATTGGCTGGTCGTCGCTCCAGTTGACGCCGTCGCTGGAGACAGCAGTCCAGATTGCGTAGCCGCCGTCGCGTGTGTTGGCCATGTACCACATGCGAAACTGGCTGTCGCCGATTTGCGCAACCACGGCTTTGCTTTGGAGGTCACTATTGAAACCTGTGATTAATGCGTAGCCCGTCCAACTGGTTCCGTCCGCGTCAGTTGATTCGGCATAGCCCACGTCGAAGCCGCTGCTGGAATCATACCAACCGCGCCAGATATTGGCGTTGGCATCAAAAATCACATAACCGTAATAGGCGCGGTTATCGCCGAAGCCTGGAGGGCCAATGACCGGGTTGTTGGCGGTATCGTCCGTCCAGGTAATGTCGCTTGGGGCGGCGTTTGACAGCGGGGTGAACAATGATGCAACGATTAAAATAGTACACATACGGCGTAATACGTTCATGCAAACTTCCTCCAAAATATATTTGAGTATCGTGATGTCTATTCAAACGATGAATGATAAGAGTTTAATTATAAATGAGTTTTTGTTCAAAACAAAGATTGATTTGAATTTCCGGAATTAATGAGAAATGACTTTGATGTGTTTCCACACACCGCTTTTAAAACGGATGAAATAGATCACGCCTGTCAGCGTGATGAAGGCGGTTGCCCACCCCCAGGCGCCGTACACGCCCCAGTTCCACCAGACGACGGCGGCGTATGTGCCCGGAACAAAAAACAACCAGGCGCAAATCACTTGCACCCACATCGAAAACATGGTGTCGCCTGCGCCGCGCAACGCGCCGGAGAAGGTCAACAACATGGCGTCGGCAATTTGATAAAACGCGACGAAGTATAGAATTTTTGTTCCCATTTGAACGATGACGTCGTCAGGAAGCGGCGACCCGTTGACGTCCATTAAGAACCAGCTAATCAACGTGTGCGGGAAAATAATATAGATAAGCCCGCAGACGATCATATAGGCTTCGGCGGAGTACCACGCGGTGTATCCACTTTTCTCCGCGTGTTTGAGGTCATTCTTTCCAATGTAGCGACCGACGAGAGTGCCCGCCGCTACGCCGCAGCCGTGCATGGGGATGAATGCGACCATGTTTAATGCGAGGACAATGTTGCTCGCCGCGAGTTCTGTCTGCCCTAATTGGCCTAAGAGGAAAATAAATACCGTGAAGGCGCCGATCTCTAACAGGTAGTGCATTCCCGCTGGCGCGCCGAAGCGCAACATGCTTTTCAACATGGGGATGTGGAGACGAAACGTCGAGGCGCTGGCCCGCTCGCGGCGGTTTTTGGGCGATAGGATGAGGCTGAGAAATAAAATTGTAATGACAATATTCGCAATGACCGTTGCAATCGCTGCGCCTTTAATGCCCCATTGCGGGAACCCCCATACGCCGAAAATGAGCGCATAATCTAACACAATGTTGAGAAGGTTGCCAATGATGTTGACGTACATGACGACGCGGGTTTCGCCCCGGCCTGAATAAAAACTGCTCAAGGCGAAGTTGGTGATGATGAAAATCGCGCCGGTCCAAAAATAGATGAAGTAGGTTTTTTCTAACTCAATCAACACGGCGCCGTGGTTCGAGTGATCGAGCAGCCACAGTCCGACCGGCGTGATTGCGTAACAGACCAAGGACGCGGCAATGGCGAAAATGACGCCCTGCCACATCGCCTGAGTGGCTTCGCGTTCCCGGCCCGCGCCGTGGTTTTGGGCGACGAGCGTATTGCTGAATTCGCTTACGCCAATGAAGAATGACATCATCGTGAAGGTGAGGATGCCTGCTGGCAGCGCAGCGGCCAGTTCTTCTGAACTTGACCAGGACAAAAATAAACGGTCAGTGAAGTTCATCAACGTCAGCGATAATTTACTGATGACGAGCGGGTAAGCAATGGCAAAAAATTCCCGAAACCCACCGGGAGAACGGTCATGGAATGGATTCAACATCGTTGTAAAAAAAGATTCTTCCGTAAATTGGATACTTTTTTTTATCAATTGAATTGAGATTTCGCTGCATTCGGCATGGGCGCAACTCTGCTCGCTTCAGTGCGGGCTTTCAGGCCCTTATGCACAGGCGCTCCCCGAGTTGCGCCCATGCCTATATTTGGTTTTTCAATTTTTGATATGCCGGGATACGTTTTCGTAATCAAAATCATGGCCATCCATCAATGTAGGTACTCACTTGCCGGATGAACCTGAAAAAATGAAGGCGCACAGTCGCGCGCCGCTTCGTTGGATTGACTATCCGAAACAATTGGATACAGTAAATAAGTTTGAACAAAAGCTGCCGAAACACCACCCCTACGAATGACTTTTAGCGAAGATAGTTTTTGGCATAAACGGTTTCCTACTTATTTTTCCGCCTTTCGGGCGGGACAATCCATATTTCTAGGCGCTGCGGTTGGCGTGATTGCCGGGCTGGGCGCCATCCTGTTTAATTTTTTAGTCTTTGGCAGTCTGGATATTTTCTTCGTCAAGATTTTAGGTTGGGGCGTTGAAAAAGTTTCCGAAGACGCATCCGTTTTAATTCCCGCTGAAGGCCTGCGCTATTGGCTCATGCCTCTCATGGTCGCGTTTGGCGGGCTTATGAGCGGGTTACTGGTATTTACCTTCGCGCCGGAAGCCGAAGGGCACGGCACCGATGCGTTCATTCGCGCATTTCACCGTAAACGCGGCATTATTCGCGGTCGCGTTCCCATTATCAAAACCATTGCGTCCGCTATCACGATTGGCACTGGCGGGTCTGCCGGGCGTGAAGGCCCCATCGCGCAAATTGGCGCGGGCTTCGGCTCTTGGCTCGGGCAAATGATGGGGCTGGAACCCAAACAGTTGCGCTCGCTTATCATCGCTGGGACCGCAGGCGGTATCGGCGCGGTATTTTGCGCTCCACTCGGCGGCGCTATGTTTGCCATCGAAGTTTTGTACCGCAAACAAGATATGGAAACCGAAAGCCTGATTCCCGCCGTCGTTTCCTCTTTAGTCGCTTTTTCAATCTTCACCACGCTGACCGGACAAACGCAAGTCTTTCATACCATGGAGTTCACCTTCAAGGCCTGGGAACTGCTGCCGTATGCGATGTTGGGGCTGATTTGTTCGCTGATCGGAATTTTATACGTCAACGTGTTTTACGGAGCGCGTGATTATTTCTTCAAAAAAATTCCGCTGCCGCTTCATGTCTTGCCGATGATCGGCGGCTTGATGACTGGTGCGTTGGCCCTGTATGAACCAGCGATTTTATCGGGCGGCTATGGTTGGATCGAGCGCGCCATGTCAGGCGACCTCGCCATTCGATTTATGTTTAGCCTGGTGTTTCTCAAGATGATCGCCACCGCGTTTACGATATCGTCGGGCGGCAGCGGCGGCGTTTTTGGCCCGTCGTTGTTTATTGGCGCCATGTTGGGCGCATCGTTTGGTTTTTCATTTGACCAGGTGTTCCCCGGATGGATTTCAGACCCGCGTTCGTTTGCGCTGGTGGGGATGGTCGCCTTCTTCTCCGGCATCGCAAAAGTTCCGGTTGCGAGTTTGTTGATGGTCTCAGAGATGGCGCAGACGTATGAACTGCTGGTGCCGATGATGTTGGTATCGTCGTTGACGTATATTCTGACCGACAAATGGTCATTGTATGAAGAACAAGTGCCCGGTAAGGCGGAGTCGCCCGCGCACATCGGCGAGTATCGCACCGACGTGTTGGAAGGCTTACGCGTCCATGAAATTGATCTGCGCCAAAATTGGCTGCAGTTTCCTCATCACATGACCTTGCGTCAGATGCTGCCGCAAATTTTACAAACCAGTCAGAATTTGTTTCCCGTGACGTTTCGCGACGGTCAGATTAAAGCGGTGTTGTCGCTCGAAGACGTGCGCGCGGTAATGCTCGAAGAACAGATTTACGACCTGGTCGTCGCTGACGATATCGCGGAGTTTGAGTTTGCTTCCGTATCGCCGGACGATGATTTACATTTTGTGATGAGCCGCTTGACGGAACTCAACGAAGATGAAATTTCGGTGTATGACAAACAAAATGACCGATATGTTGGAATCATCAGCCGCCGCGATATCCTAAATTTATATAACCGTCGGTTGCATGATTTTCGTGAGGATGAATAAGCCGGTTTTGAATTTCCCGCCAAAAAATAATCATGTATGAGAAGATTTTTTCCGAGAATATGAGTATACTTACGCTGTTGTCTTGTATGTAAAAATTCTATTGAATTGAAGAGTTCTGTTAGAGGGCGATGTCCAGTAGACCCGCAACTCTTGTTCCTGAGGAAGCCATCCCGATCCTGGAAGAGAAGGCGATTATTCAAGCGACCTTCGAGCAACTGACTGGAACGGGAAAACCCTGGGAAATTAACCTCCGCAAGTTTAATGAACTACGCGATAAACTCCATCGGGTGGAAGCGGAGCTGCGCGCCGCCAACCCGGGCAAAGACATTACCTGCATTATTGGCGAACGCGGGATGTACTGGTTGTTTGAGGACGCCTTCAACGCCTATAAAGAGAAAATTGAAGCAGCGGTCAACGCGGTTAAGGCTGACGGGCCGATGCCGGTGTGGCGCTACACCACGGCGGAACTGCTCGAATCGCATGTCAATAATATGCGCCAGTTAATTATGGCGGTCGCGCACGATGAAGTGATGTTGACCATGCTGAAAGAATCGCTGGGCGACAACCACATCATGTTGAACCGCGAGTTTGGAAATTGCGAGCGCAACGTACGCGCTATGCTGGACGATATTCGCGACCAGGGCGAGTTTCTGCTCAGCACCATGTCGCATGACATCCTCATGGCGGAACGCTGCCGCATTACCCGCGAAATGATCGAACGGGGGACGATTGAGGAAGGCGAACTGGGCTACACCGCCGCTGACCTGCGCGAAGTCGAAAAAGTGATTGATAAGCGCTGCTCGAAAGCGCTGCCCGCCTACCAAAAGCGCATCGCGTCGATGTATTCGATCATGCAAGAGGAGATGCGCAAAAGCGAGAGCACCCAACTCTCTCGCGCCAGCCGCTGGGTGTTGGCCTATAGCCTGATGGAAGCGCCGGAAGGGTTTCGCGGCCAAGCGGAAATGGCCAGCAAAGAACACGAAAGCCTCGCCAGCGTTGTCGCCTCGCGTGAAGAAGAACTGGGCGAGAGCGAAGAAGGAAAGAAAGCGTTGAAGGTTTCCGAAGAAGCCGCGAAAACCAAAGAACCTGCGCCCGTACCGCCGCCTAAGGAAGAAAAACCCGAACCCGTCGAAGAAGAAGCGCCCGCCAAAAAGAAAAAAGTCGCCCGCATGGCCACCATCAGCCGCAGACGGTAGGCGAGGCGCATTACTTCTCGCTTCAGTGCGAATTTGCGCCCTTTTTGCATAGTTTTAGTTGGGTGGGATGAATGCAATGAATCCCACCGATTACTTTTAAATTTTTGAATTTGGAAAATTTTTATTGGTGGGTTTCGCTGCGCTCAACGCCACCCTACTTGAGACGCGTCATGCATCCGAGGTAGCGACTGCCTTAAAATCCACGGTCAGTGAGATTGCCGCGTCGGCTTTCAGCCTCCTCGCAGTGACACTGAATTTAGTTTTTCGTTTCGCATGGCGGGTTGTAAAGGCAAAAACGAGCAACGCGAGCCTGCCTGCGGTTAGGCGAGTTTGATTTGCTCTAAATAATATAATCCATCGCGGCGGCGGCGAAACTGAGCACAAAGAAAAAGCCGCACATGTCAGTCACCGTCGTTAACACCGGAGACGATACCAGCGCCGGGTCTAGTTTTAATGCGCGCAAAATCAATGGAATCGAACCTCCTAAACAAACTGATACCACCGTATTCGCCGCCAACGCCAACCCAACCACGGCGCCAAGAGCAAGGTTCCATTGCCAAAGCGCGGCAATGCAGCCGATGAGAATGCCTAAGACGGTTCCATTCATAATCCCGATAGGAAACTCTTTCATCAGCGTATAGAAAACTTCTTTGGGCTTCAAAATGCCTTTGTTGAGTTCGCGCATGCTGACCGCAACCGCCTGGTTGCCCGAACACCCGCTCATGTCAGATATGATGGGGAGAAAGAAAGCCAAAGCGATGACTTGCGTCAGTGTTTCTTCATACATCGCGATCACGCTCGCAGCGATTAAATTTAATACAATATTGATGCTCAGCCATGACAAGCGGCGTGATGAGCGCGTACGAACCGGCATAGAGCGCAGCTCTTCGCCGCCGACGATGCCCATGACGCGTAAAAACGATTGGCCTTCTTTTTGTTCTGAGGCTTTGTGGACGGAATTGCGGTGTAAGATGCCAACCAGCCGATTGCGATTGTCAGTGACCGGAACGCCCAGAAAATCATAATCGCTGAACAAGCCCGCCAGCGTTTTCAGGTTGTCATCAACTTGTACATGGATTGGATAGGGGATCATGGCGTCCACAATCATGGTGTCGCGCGGGCGAAACAACAAATCGCGCAAGCGCAAAACGCCCACTAACATTTCATACTTGGTGACGACATAAATATATTGAATATCGAAATCAGAAAACACTTCTCCCTTTTGAGAGATTTCATCGTATACGTTTCCAATGGTTTTATCGTCGGTGAACGAAAGCACTTCGGTATTCATCAAGCCGCCCGCTGAATCAGGAAGGTATTGCATCAAGGCGCGAATGTCCGTCGCATTTTGATTGGATAGTTTGTCTAAAATGGCGTTGGATTCTTCGCTGTCTATTGCGCACAAGATGTCCGCCTGGTCATCGCTCTTCATTTCTTCAACGATGGCGGCGGCTTGATCGGGGGCCATTTCTTCTAATAACTCAGCGGCTTGCTGGTTGTCCAACAATTCAATAATCCAGGCGGCGTAGTCTGGAGCCACAAGCGACAACAGTTCTTTCTGGTTGTCTTCGCTTAAATGTGAAATGGCCCAAGTCGATTCGGAGGCCTCAATTGAATCGAGAAACAGTTTCAGACCGTCTGGATTTTTGGTTTCAATCAATTGCAGCAATTTTTTCCATGATTCTGCGGCGGCTTCAGGCATACCCGGTCCTTTCGAACAGTGTGATTTGATAACAGTATAGCATACGGGACAGTAACGAATCCTGATGGATTTAGAACTTGATACAGCGATTTCTCAACGCGCCGATGAGGTAGAGCGAACCGGCGATGACGATGACGTCGCGGGGCCGGGCGAGTTCGACGGCGCGGCGTAAGGCGCTGCGCGGCGATGTGCGCCGCTCGATTTGCCGTGGAGGCTGTACGCCGTTTTGTTGCAGCAACGTTTCAATTTGCTCGATGCTCATGCCGCGCGGCGTGGGCGCCTGGGTGAGTACGAGGACATCGTCCGGCCTGCATAATTCTTTCACCATGCCCGCCGCGTTTTTATCTTGTAAGAACCCGCACACAAAGACGCGGCGCTGTTTCGGAAACGACTCGTCGAGCGACTCGCGTAAGGCGGCTGCGCCTTTGACGGTGTGGGCCACGTCTAACACAATCGGCGCCTGGCGCGCGCGGCGAATGACCTCGAAGCGCCCCGGCCACTGCACAGACGCAAAGCCGCGTCGCAGCTCGCGTTGCGTGAATGCGGGGACCGCGCCGGATTGTTCAAGCGCCTGCAGCGCCGCCAGCGCCGTTAGCGCGTTGCGTCCTTGATAGCGCCCCACCAGCGGGATGCGCAACGTCCACTGTTGGTGAGAGCGCGTGTTATTCACTACGACCTTGCGTCCACGCGGGCCGACTTGTTGCGGGCCGATTGCGTAATCCTGGTCGGTGAAAACCGTTTGCGCTTTGTGTTCGCGTAAGCGTTGTTTGAAATGCGGCAATAGCGCGGGGTCTTGCGAACCGACCACGACAGGCGCATTGGGGCGGATAATGCCCAATTTTTCATCGGCGATTTCTTCTAACGTATCGCCCAGCAGGTGCGCGTGTTCCATCGAGATATGGGTAATCACAGAAACCAGCGGGTCCGCGACGTTGGTCGCGTCGAGGCGCCCGCCGAGTCCGGTTTCGATGACGGCGTAATCAACCCCGCGCTCGCGAAAATACAAAAACGCCATCGCGGTGAGCAATTCAAAAAAGGTGGCGTATCCACGGCTGGGGTGACGGCGGCGCTCAACGGTTTCTTTGAGCGATTGCGTCCAGCGGACGAACGCAGGGGCGGAGATGCACTTGCCATTAATTTGGATGCGCTCGCGGATGTGGTGCAGATGCGGCGAGGTATACAAGCCGACTTGGCAGCCCTTCGCTTGCAGCAGCGCCGACAAAAATGCGCAGGTCGAGCCTTTGCCATCGCTGCCCGCCACGTGAATGATGCGCAGGCCGTCTTGCGGGTTGCCAATGTCTTTCAGCAGTTTTCGAAAGCGGTCCAGGTTGAGGGTTTTATCGGAGTAGTTCCAGTTCGCTTTGCGTTCGTACGAAACAAACGAATACAAATAATTGAGCGCGTCGTGCAGGTTCTTCACAGGCGCTAGATGATGCCTTCTTCTTTGAGATAGACGCGCAATTCGTCTTTGCTGAGGGTGTTGTCCGGGCGGGTGATAAAACCTTCCCGGCTGGTGAGTTTGGTGAGTTTGATTTCGTCTTTGCGATGTTCGGGCGCGATCAGGGCGAGTTCGTCGTCGACTTGATAGGTGCGGTCCCACTCGTTGGCGGCGATGAGGTCTTCGTCGAATTTTTCGCCGGGCGCGGGGCCGGTGACGTTGATCTGAATCTCTTTGGCGGAATGGCCTGCTTGCGGGGCGAATTCTTCCACCATGATTTCAGCCAGGTCATAAATGTTAACGCATTGCATTTTGAGGATGAACACTTCGCCGCCTTCCGCCATGACGGCGGCCTTTAAGACTAAACGCACCGCGCTGGGGATCGACATGAAAAAGCGCCGCATGTCTTTATGCGTTAGCGTCAACGGCCCGCCGTGGCGGATCTGTTCGCGCCAGATGGGGATCACCGAGCCGCGCGAGTCGAGCACGTTGCCGAAACGCACGGAGCACATGGTCTTGTGAGGTTCGCGGCGGTAAAACGACGCCCAGGTGACCAGGCGCTCGGCCAGCAGTTTGGTGGCGCCCATGGTGGTGGTGACGTTGACGGCTTTATCGGTGCTGATTGAAACCACCCGTTCGGTGGACGGGTTTTGCAAGGTCGCGCTGATGATGTTCTGCGTGCCCAGCACGTTGGTTTTCACCGCTTCGATCGGATCGTATTCGGTCGATTCGATGCGTTTGAGCGCGGCGGCGTGAAAGACGATGTGGACGCCTTCAAAGGCGCGTTCCAGACGGTCTAAATCGCGCACGTCGCCCAGTAAAAAGCGCAGGAATTTATGATCGCGCAATTGATAGCGCAAGACGGACTGCTTGTATTCATCGCGGCTGAGAATGCGCAATAAACGAGGGCGGCAGGGGATCAGCTGCCGGACGATTTCGCTGCCGATGGTGCCGGTGCCGCCTGTGACCAGCACGACCTTGTCTTCGACCAACTCGCGTAGTTTCTCGTGCAGCGTTGCGTCCACGGGCCTACGCCTCCTCTTCGAGCGCTTTCTTTTTCTTTTCGGTGATTCGGACCAGGATGATTGAGACCTCGTACAGGATAATCAATGGAATTCCGCACGACAATTGGCTGATCCAATCAGGCGGCGTAATTAACGCAGCCAGCACAAAGGCCAACACAAACGCATACGAGCGGAAACTCGCTAGCATCTTGCTGTTGACGATTCCCATTTTTGCCAATAACAAAATGATGACTGGTTCCTCAAAGACTAAACCAAACGCCAGCAAAAAGCGAATCATAAAATTGAGATAATCACCGACAATCCAGACTTGCGCGACCTCTTCCGTCCCAAATGTAGATAGAAACCCCAGGGCGAAGCGGAATACGACAAAGTAGGCAAACGACGCGCCTAACAGAAAGCAAGCCCACGTAGAGAGACATAACGGCAATAGGAATTTTTGTTCTTTTTTATATAGCCCTGGCGCCACAAACATCCAAACCTGCCAAAAAATAAAGGGAAAAGCAAAAAAGAACCCGGCCAGTATTGATACTTTTAATTGCGCCATCAGGCCCGCAACAGGCGTGGTAAACTGCTTGGAGACATTATCGGGGATCGCGTCAAGCATGATAGCGAGCAGCGGTTGTGAAAAGATGAAACTGACCACCACGCAGACGGCAAAAATGGCAGTCACCTTGATTAAGCGCTCGCGCAACTCGGTCAGGTGTTCGAGAAAGGTCATCGCGCCGCCGAGTTCAGCGTCTTCGGTGGTTTCTTCGTCGGGCGATTGATCTTCTGGTTCTTTTATATTGTCTTCGGTAGCCATGTTTGTTGGTTGGTCTCTTGGTTTCTGCGACTAGTCGCTCATCTCGCGCGACAGGCGGTTGGCGTCGTCGATTTTATCCGGGTCGTCCATTGGTTGGGCGGTTTTAGGCGCTTCATCGTTTCCATTGCCGCCGTCGATGTCATGCGTTTCGGGTTCGGAGATGGCTTCTGCATCGACCGCGTCACCGGCCGGAATGGTTTGTCCGCTCTCATAGCCGGAATCATATCCATATTGTTCTGTCCCCTCGCCGTAGGTTTCGGCATAGGGGTCGGAATCCATATCAATTTCGGACTTAGGTTTTTCGGTCAACGTGACTTTGCGTTCGGCCTCGCGAATCTCGCGCTCGCTCATTTCGAGCTGACGTTGGATCTCGCGGCTGGCGTCGTTAAACATCTTGGTCGCTTTGGCCAGCAGCCGGGCGAGTTCGGGGAGTTTCTGCGGCCCGAAGACCATTAATGCAACGCCCAATAGGACGACAAGTTCACTGGTGCCAATGCCTAACATAAGTTCGTCTCAGCCTTTGATCTAAACAAGGCGCCATCTTGGCGCATGAGTAGGTATCTTAGTTGCCGCCTACAGGAATGTCGAGTCAGGGAGAGAGGAAAGAGCACTGCTTACAGTTGGTTCATATCTCACTATCGCCGTGGACGCGGCGCCCGGAAACATAGGTCGCTTTGACGCGGCCTTTCAGTTTCCAACCGTTGAATGGGGTGTTGCGTGATTTCGAGTAGAAGGTTTCTGCGTCAATCACGTTTTCGGCGTCGGGGTTCCACAATACCAAGTCAGCGCGCCCGCCGATTTTGAGTTCGCCTGCATCCAGGTTGATGGCGCGGGCGGATTTGTAGGTGATCCAGCCCAGCGCTTCGATGGGGTCGAGCCCGCAACGCTGTTGGATGGGGCCAAGCATCAGCGGCAATAAGGTTTCAAAGCCGATGATGCCAAACGGCGCCGCCGACATCTGTTGGTCTTTTTCTGAGAAGGTATGGGGCGAGTGGTCGGTGGCGATGCAGTCAATGGAGCCGTCGCGCAGGCCTTCGTACAAGGCTTCTTGATCTTCCAGCGTCCTCAAAGGCGGATTGACCTTGGCGTTGGTGTTGAAATGGTCGGTCGCTTCGTCGGTGAGGGTCAGATAATGCGGCGCGGTGTCCGCTGTGACTTTTACGCCTTTTGCTTTATAAAAGCGGATGATATCAACTGTTTCCGCTGCGCTGACGTGTGAAATATGCAGTTGCGCTCCGGTTTTACGGGCGAGGATCAAGTCGCGCGAGGTCTGGATGGTTTCTGCTTCACGGGGCGACCCGGTGACGCCCAAGGTCGTAGACATTTTGCCGAGATTGACGGGAGCGTTCGCCGTGAGGTTGTGGTCTTCGCAATGGCTGATGATGGGCATGTCGAACACGGCGGCGTATTCCATGGCGCGCATCATGACGTACGAATCCATCACGCCGCATCCATCGTCGGAGATGGCGACCGCGCCTGCTTCTGCCATCGCGCCGATGGGCGCCATTTCTTTGCCTTGCATTCCCTTGGTTAATGCGCCGACGGGGTGGACATGTACACACGCCGTACGCTCGGCGCGTTCCAACACAAATTCAATCGCAGTCGGCGAGTCGACCGGAGGCGCGGTGTTCGCCATGCAAACCACGGTGGTGATGCCGCCCGCCGCCGCCGAGCGCGTACCCGTCGCGATGGTTTCTTTGGATTCCTGGCCGGGTTCGCGCAGGTGGGCGTGAATATCGACCACGCCGGGGAACGCCCACAAACCATTGGCGTCGATGAGGTCGGCGCCTTTTGTGTTCAGTGACGGGCCGATGTCGCGAATGGTTTCGCCGTCAATTAAAATATCAGTCACCCGGTCGTCCATGGACGCGGGTTCGAGCAGGCGGACGTTTTGAATCAGCAATTGGGTCATAGTCGTTCAGTCGATGTTTCGTTCGTTAAAACAACGAAGGCGTATCGCCTGCCTTTGTGGTTTCGGTCTTCTTTTCATTTGCGTCGCGCGCACCGATCAATAGATAGAGCAGCGCCATGCGCACGGCGATTCCATTGGTAACTTGTTCGAGAATGACCGCTTGGTCAGACTCCGCCACTTCGGTGGTGATTTCGACGCCCCGGTTCATCGGGCCGGGGTGCATAATAATCGAGCCGGGCTTGGTGCGCTTGAGCCGCTCGCCGTTCATGCCGTAGTAGCGGCTGTATTCTTTCAAGTCTGGAAAGAAATTCGCGCTCATGCGTTCTTTTTGGACGCGCAGCAAGTTGATGACGTCGGCGTCTTCAAAGGCGCCGTCGAGCTTATGACGTACTTCCACGCCCAGCGCTTCCACCCCTGGAGGAATCAGCGTCGGCGGCCCCACAAAGCGCAACTTAGCGCCCATGGTCAACAGGCCCCACATGTTGGAGCGAGCGACGCGGCTGTGGAGAATGTCGCCAACGATAACGATGGTCAGGCCTTCGAGCGGGCCTTTGTGTTCGCGAATGGTAAACATATCCAGCAGCGCTTGAGTGGGGTGTTCGTTGGTACCGTCGCCCGCGTTAATGACGGGGATGTCAATGTATTTCGCCAGAAAGTGGGGCGTACCTGAGACGCTATGGCGGATGACGCAGCCGTCAGCGCCCATCACGCGCAGGGTTTGCGCGGTATCGACCACGCTTTCGCCTTTAACGACGCTGCTGGCGCCGGTTTGGATGTCGATGACATCGGCGCTGAGGCGAGTGGCTGCGAGTTCGAATGAGGTCGAAGTTCGCGTACTCGGTTCATAAAATAAATTGATAACAATTTTTCCGCGCAAGGTAGGAACTTTTTTGACGGTGCGCGTCTGAATTTCTTTCATGCTGCGGGCGGTGTCCAGCACCAATTCGATTTCTTCGCGGGACACGCCGCGCAGACCCAAACAATCGCGGCTTTTCCAGGTACTCATCACTGCTGTCGTCTCCCCGGCTCCCTTATTTTGAGGCCGGCCGCCGTTTGCGGCGTTTCGCAAAGTCTAAGTGATTTTTTCTACGTTGGCTATGTTAACCAACCTCTTTTTCGATAAATACGCCGTCTTCGTCGTCTTCTTCGCGCAGGCGAACGACCACGATTTCGTTTTCGTACGTTTTGACGCTCTCTCCGGTGTAGTCGGCCTGGATGGGCAACTCGCGCCCGCCCCGGTCAACCAGCGCCAGCAGTTGGACGCGCGCGGGGCGGCCTAGATCCATCAGCGCATTGAGCGCCGCGCGAACGGTGCGCCCGGTATAAAGCACATCATCAATGAGGACGATGTCTTTTTGTTCGATGTCAAACGGGATGTCGGTGCTGCGTACCGGCGGCGCGGGCGAGGTGCGGCCTATGTCGTCGCGATACAGGCCAATATCCAACAGCCCCAGTGGGATATCTTCATGCGCCAGGCTCTCGACAAACGGGCGCAAGCGGGTCGCCAATGTCGCGCCCCGGCTGCGGATGCCGACCAGCGCGAGATGGCTGCGGGCGCTGCGCTCCCAAATTTGATACGCCATGCGGTGCAGGGTGCGGTCGATCTCGTCCGCGTTCATCACTTGCCGAAAGTGGTTGTCATTCATTTCATTCGTTCCAATATAGAATGCAAAGCATCCGGCGGCGGCGCTTTAAACTCAACCTCTTCGCCGGAGCCAGGGTGCGGAAACCGGATGGAGCGCGCGTGTAATGCAATCATGGTTTGATCGGCAAACGCGCGTTCCAACTCACCGCGTCCACTATACTTTTTCAGCGTATACACCAGGTCGCCCGCGATGGGATGACCGATGTGTTTGAGATGTACGCGAATCTGGTGCGTACGTCCTGTTACAGGATAAAGCTCCAGCCAACTCGCGCCTAGTCCTTCTCCACAAAAACGATACCGGGTGAGCGAGGGGCGACCATCCTGCCGGATGGTCATGCGCTTTCGGTCGGTCGGATGGCGGCCAATCGGCTGCTCGATTTCGCCTGCGTCTTTGCCGGGGCGTCCATGCACAATGGCCCAGTAGGCCTTTTTTGTTTCGCGGGCTTTAAAACTGGCGGAAAGCCGACGATGGGCTTCATCATGTTTCGCGACGATGATGACGCCGCTGGTGACGCGGTCGAGGCGATGCACTATGCCGGGGCGCAGCACCCCGCCAATGCCGGACAGATCGTTGAGATGGTGGAGCAGCGCATTCACTAGTGTGCCGGATTTGTTGTGATCGGTCGGGTGAACGCTCATGCCCCAGGCTTTATTGATGACGGCGATGTCTGAATCCTGGTATACAATATCCAGCGGCAACGGTTCTGGTTCTACAGTTGAAGGCGCGGGCGGCGGCGCTGAAAGCGTAATACAATCGCCGGGCGCAACTTCTTCGCGAGGCTTGGCGCAAAGTGCGCCGTTGCGCGTAACCGCGCTTTCTTGGATCAGCGCCTGGATGCGGCTGCGCGAAAATCCGTCTGCAACGCTGGTCAGATATTTATCAATCCGAACGCCGGCAAATGGCTCTGTGACAATAAATTCGATTGTTTGGCGCATATCCTAACCCAGGTGCGACCAATCGTATAAATTCAGCTCAATAACCCGTTTTATCTCTAGAAATTATACTCCACTCGCTACAATAGAAACAGGATCAGCCGAAATGCTGACTAAATTCATTTTTTTTCTGAATATTGAGAAACATCTACCTTTGATGTAGTATTTTGTAGGCTCAATGATATGCAGCCCGAACCTAAATTGATTCTGCTGTATACTTTTCTATGAAACTATCAATGGATTGGGTCTTGTTGTAACGCGGTTTGATTTTTTTACCAATTGTATGGAGGAAATAATGGCCAAACGCGCAATGGACATAACCGAACTGATTGGCGATACGCCGATTGTTCGTCTTAATAAACTCACTTCCTCCGGCTCGGCTACGGTCTGGGCCAAATTGGAAGCGCAGAACCCTGCTGGTTGTGTGAAAGAGCGCATTGGCCTTTCGATGATCGAAGCCGCTGAGCGGGATGGGAAACTCAAACCCGGCGGCGTCATCGTTGAACCCACCAGCGGAAACACCGGCATCGGGCTTGCGATGGTTGCGGCTGTACGCGGCTACAAATTGATCTTGGTCATGCCCGAATCCATGAGCCTGGAACGCCGTAAAATTTTACAAGCGTTTGGCGCTGAACTGGTATTGACTGAAGGCCCCAAAGGAATGAAGGGCGCTGTCGATAAAGCCGAAGAAATGGCGGCGGAAATAGGCGCGTTTGTTCCACAACAATTTAATAACCCCGCAAATACTGACGTGCATTACAAAACCACCGGGCCGGAAATTTGGAAGCAAACCGAAGGCAAGGTTGACGCGTTTGTTAGCGGCGTCGGGACGGGCGGCACCATCTCCGGCGTGGGCAAATTTTTAAAAGAGAAAAATTCAAGTATTCAAATTATTGCTATCGAACCGTCTCATTCTCCCGTTATGTCGGGCGGCGATCCCGCCCCGCACAAGATTCAGGGAATCGGCGCCGGATTTATCCCCGGCATTATGGATATGTCGATTGTTGACAAAGTTATGACCGTTAGCAACGATCAGGCGATGGAAACCGCGCGCCGTTTGTGCAACGAAGAAGGCATCTTCTGCGGCATCTCATGCGGCGCGGCGGCGTATTGCGCGATTGAATACGCCAAAGAACTTGGCGAGGGAAAAGACATCGTCGTCATTCTACCTGATACGGGCGAACGCTATCTAAGTACGGAACTCTACCCTTACTTAGACCCTCCCAGGCCGGGCGAGCCGACAGAATAACGATACGTAAGTGATATAAACCTCAATCAAACAGCCGGTCGAAATGATCGGCTGTTTTGTTTATGCCTAAAAAATATTTGAATCCTGATAATGATCTATTTGTATCTGAGCAAAACATGCGTAAAGTGATTGTATAGAATCATTCCAACCAGGAGCGAGCATTGATGAGCGATTGCCATGACGTTGATTTTACGATTTCGCGTTTAGGAAAAGCCCGGTTCCCGTCTCCATTAGAACTCTCTCATGTTGATGGCGATTTTATATCGAATTTTGTTGAAGACGACGAGCGGATTTTATTTGACAATACGCTCAATGCCCTAAAGCAATACAAGAGCGAAAAGTGTGAGCCGCCTTCGTTTGAAGCGGCGGGGCCGCGCGACAAAATCTTTTTTAATCCACCCAGCGTCAAAGCCGCCATCGTCACCTGCGGCGGATTATGCCCGGGATTGAATGACGTCATTCGCGGCATCGTCTTGTCGCTCAATTATCATTACGGCGTTCACGAGGTCTATGGAATTCAGTATGGATACAAGGGCTTAGTTGAGCGCTCCATGTTGCCGCCGATTCATTTGACGCCCAAAGTGGTTGAAGACATCCCCTCGCGCGGCGGTACATTTTTGGGGTCGTCGCGCGGGCCGCAAGATGCAGCGGAAATGGTTGACTTCATGGTGAAAAATGGATTCAACATGCTGTTTACGATCGGCGGCGACGGCACCCAACGCGGATCGCTTGCCGTTCGGGATGAAGTGAAAAAACGCGGGCTGGAAATCTCTGTCATTGGCATCCCCAAGACCATTGATAATGACGTTCGCTTTGTCGAAAAAAGTTTCGGTTTTGAGACCGCCTACTCGAAAGGCGCGGACGTTTTGGGCTGCGCCCATGTTGAAGCAACCGGCGCCGAGAACGGCATCGCGATTGTGAAACTCATGGGGCGGCAGTCTGGATTTTTGGCGGCGACCGCCGCGTTAGCAAGCGGAGAAGCAAACTTTGTCTTGATTCCTGAAGTGCCGTTTGACTTAGACCCGCCGGATGGTTTTTTGCCTGCCTTAGAAGAGCGCATCCTTCGCCGCAAACATGCGGTCGTCGTTGTGGCCGAAGGGGCCGGACAAAAATTGATGGACCAACAGGCGGAGAAAGAGAAGCAAGACGCCTCGGGAAATGTCAAATTGAAAGATATTGGCGTATTTTTGAAAGAAGAAGTGAAAAAATATTTTACAAAACGAGAAATTCCCGTTTCCATCAAATATATTGACCCCAGTTATATTGTGCGGTCATTGCCTGCAACGCCTTCGGATAGCATGTATTGCCTGCAACTTGCTCATAACGCAGTACATGCAGCAATGAGTGGGCGTACCGGAATGTTGGTGGGGCATTGGCATTCCGCGTTTACTCACGTTCCAATAGAGGCGGCGGTTTCAGAACGCAAAATGTTAGACACGGAGGGAGATTTGTGGCTTTCTGTGTTACAAACCTCCGACCAGCCTCGCCGTATGTTTAACATCGGTTAATAGTTATGGTGAAATTATCAGTTTGATTTGATTGACTTAACAGTGTGTCGAATGAATACTATATTCTGCAAATGGTTTTGCAGAATAAAACTTGTATGATTATTGCTAGTTGTATCAAGAAAAACGAGTAGTAATGGGGACGTATGAACGACAATATTGAAGACGATTCACTAGATTTTGATGTTGCGGCAGATCAAATCTCGACCTCTTTGATGGCGGCGCAGCTGCTCGAGAAGGCCCGAAGTGAGGGCATTCCAATGAAAGACCTGGCTCTGATGAGCCAGGGCGGACGCACCAGGGCGGTCACGGCAAAAGAAAAAGAACGCTCGTCGAATATTCGCCGTAAAGAACTGGTCGATTTGATGCGCAAGCGCACGATTCGCGGCGACCAGAGCCTCGTCAATGATATTATTGAACGCATTTCAAACTGCCAGTCGAAAATTGACATCATTGTGCAGCATACCGAAGTGTCTCCACAAGAGATGGTTGCCGTTCGGCGGGAGTTAGAAGGCTCGCAAAACCGCGCATCCAGTCTGGCGAAAGACGTTCAGGTTCTTGAACAGGCGATTGTTCGCAAGAAAAAAGAAGACCCGGTCATCCGTCAATTTGAAGAAGCCTCGGCGGCGTTATTGACTGCAATGCAGGAAAAAGATGTTGAACAGATCAAAAAATTGCGCATGTTCTGCGAAAAAACCATGAAGCAATACAACATCAACAAGCGGCGTCTCAAACCCTATATTGAAAAAGCGCGCGAAGCCCGCTTGAAGTTTATTGTAGATAAACGCCGCATCATGCGCATCCAGTTTCAAACCCTAATGAATATTATGGAAATATACGCTACAAGTTTGAACACAGGCGGATTTCAGCATTACACAGAAAGCGCCACCAAAGAAATCACCGACTCGATTCACACCTTGCGTCACATGCGCTCAGATGCGCAGGCGCGAATGGATAAATTGGGCGCCCATTTGGGCAACATTCCGCTTTCGTTTATCACGGATATCGAAAAAGACCTGGATGTTGTTGATGAAATTATCTTAAAACCGATCATAGGCGGCGTTGAAGCCTTGATTCTTGTTGTACAATCAGCCGATATTGAATCGCTTAAAACAAAAAAAGAAGACAAGGTCGTCTCAAAAGAATCAAAGCGCATGGCCTATCAGGAAAAAGAAGATAAAAAGAAGTAAGATTCCATTGAAGCATTTGATTGAATTGCGAAGGGGACGCACATTGTGACCGAAGTGGCTCCAGAACCGACAGTCGCTCCCGACGATGAAACTGTAGAAAAAGGGCCTCTTTTCGCCATGCGGCAATTGCAGGCGGAACTAGAGTCGCGTTGCGGCGATTTGGAGAATGAAGACGATCCGCCCAAAGAAGCGGAGCCATTGCTGGATAGTTTGCAATTGCTGCGTCAGATGAATGATTGGGTCGATAAGATGCCCGAGTCGCGCATTCGCGAGGCGTTGATTTCGATCATTAAACAATTGGAGCCTGTTTTGTGCGGGGAAGACGATTCTCCCGATGCGTCTATTTTAGAGGGCGCGGTTCGCGCATTGGGCGTTGATGTTGAGATCAGTTCGGACCGTATGACCGCCTTTCTGGTTCAACCCAAAGTGTTAGCAAGATATTGGTCGCCGGAGACAATCGCCGAAGCGATTGCTGAAAACGGCGTCGCGCATGGAATTGATGCTAAAGCTCTTGAGACGCTTTTTAACAAAAAATTATTCGACCGCCGCGTGAAAGTCGCGCGCGGCAAACCGCCGATTGCCGGGAAAAATGCAGTCATTGAAGACCCGCTGAAGTTGTTGGCGCGGGCTGACATCGTTGGTAAAGCCGTCGGCTCGAGGATTGACTACAAAGAACAGACCATGTTTCGCCCGGTACAGGAAGAAGACGTGTTGCTTCACAAAATACCGGCGGACCCTGGCGTAGCGGGTATGGATGTTACCGGAGAAGATATCCCCTCGACGCCGGGGTTGGACGCAGATTTTCCTCAGAACTCGAATTGCAAACTGTCGGAAGACGGTTTATTTCTTCACACGGCGATGTCGGGTTGCGCATACATGAAAGACGGCAAACTAAATGTTGTCCCTGCGTTGAATATTGATGGAAACGTTGATTTTTCTTCGGGCAATGTGAAGACGCCCGTCGCAGTCCAAATCAAAGGCGATGTATTAACGGACTTTCGCGTGGAGACAGACGGTGAAGTTGCCGTTTCCGGCGTTGTTGAAGGCGCCGTGATTCACGCGCAACAATCGATTTTATGCAACCAGGGCATCGAAGGAAAAGACAAAGCGCGCATCAATGCCGGCGCGGACCTGAAATGCAAATATATTAAGAACGCATATGTTAAAGCCGAGGGCTGCATTAATGTTGACGGTGAAATTATTCAATCGGAAGTCCGCGCCAAGCGCATCCATTGTGAAGGCAAAGACGGCTCTATTATTGGCGGAAAAATATTTGCCTGGGATGATGTCTGCGCCAAGGTGATTGGTTCTGATATGGGCGTACGGACGGAGATTACGCTTGGCTCGGAACTAACCGAACTGGAAGAGCGCCAACACCATTTGGCGGGCCAATTAAACCACAAGCAAGAACAAAGAGACAAACTCGTCGAGGCGAAATCAAAGTCTGGCGCGGGCGCGGCTTCACAGGTTGATGAAGAGTTGCAAGCGGAAATTGATAAAGTTGGACAAGAATTAGAAGCGCTTGCGGCGACTCTCGACGGATGCAAGCGGGATTTTGAAGCAAGCCAAACTTCCATGCGTACCGTACGGGCGGAAAAAGATATCCTGCCCGGCGTCATTGTTCGTATTTTAGGTAAGGGCATTGAAATCAAGTCGCCGACCGGGCCTGCGACGATTACCTACTCGGATGGAAAATTAACAACATCGCCCTATCAGGAACGTGAACTGGATAGTGATGCGGAGGAAGAAGTATGAGTCCGCAAAATGACAATCGCAACGCGGTCGGCCAGAAGGCGCAGCAGCTGCGCGCTCAAGTTAAATTACAATCAATCAATCGCGCCATGCGAGACATGCAAGAAGAACGGTCTGAGTCGGACGTTGCGCAAGAGGAGCAATTTCTGCGTTTATTGCGCGACGGCGTTGCCGATGAAATTCGCAGCGCCATCATCGAAGCCCGCCGTGAAATTGAACAGCACCGTAAATTGGGGCGGCTTTCAACTCAAAGTGATGAAACCGCAACCGCGTTTGAATCAAAGGCGGTCGTGTTCTTAAAACAAAAAGAACTACTTGAAAAGCTGGAAGAAAATCTTGACCTGTTAAAAGCGCAGCAAAAAACTGAAAATACGGATCAATGTAAGACGGACATTGAAGAGTTTACGCAGCGTGCAGTCGAACAACGGAAAACATGCGTGGCGTTGGCCGAAGAGGTATTAAAACTGCGGAGGCGGTTTGACAATCAGGTGCGGCAGGACCGCCGGGCGGTCAGCGGCTTGATGCAGACCTTTCATACGTGTCTCGAGCATTTGCCACCCGCAAACCGGGGCAAACTCGAAGTACAAATCCGCGAAAAAATTAAAAGCGTTGATGTCACCACACAAATCAAAATACTGAACGCCATTATCAACAAACTGGCGATGAGTATTCCCTCAATCGCAATAACCCAAGTCGATAATTTATATGACGCCGCGCGGTTATCGTTTCGCGAAAAGAAGTTTAAACAAGCGTTAACCGAACTCGACCAATTGTTTAAGTTTAACAAACTTCACATTGACGCCCACCGTTTGCGCGCACAAATTTTTCACCATGTTCACAATACAATCGCCTACAACATGGAACTACGGATGATCGCGAAAATCCCCGAAGCGGGTGCGCGTGATTTTTATGCCTTGGCCCAAGCGCTAGAATCGACCACGCTGGAAGAAGCGTACGAATTTTACTTGAAGACCGCTGAGTTGGATTCGCGGTTGAAATATGTTGAGAAGTTGGGTGAGGTTGCGTATCGGTTGCGTCGTTGGGCGCAAGCGCTCAATGCCTTTGATCGGATTGTTGCCAAAAAACCCAACCGCGCCAAGACATTGCATAAACTCGGGCATTGTTATTTTGAAACGCATGTTGATGAGAAAGCGCTCGATTCACTGCGGGCTGCGATTCACTTGAAAGATGATTGTTCGACCTCGCATGTGATCTTAGGGCGAATCTATCGCAACCGGCGAATGTTAGAGCAAGCCGAATCCTGCTTCCGTTGCGCGGTGGACTTAGATTCTCATGATCCTGAAAGCCGCTATTGGTTGGCTTTGTTATTGTATGACGCTGGAGAGACAAACGAAGCGTTGATTTTTGCGCAGCTGGCTTTTGATATGGAGCCGGTGCGAGTTCGAAACCGCATATTACTGGCGAAATGCATTGCCGATTCAGGCAACCACGAGAATGCGCTGGCGATGCTGGACGAGTCATTGGAAGCCGGGTCGCCGTCGCTTGATCTGCTTCTTGCTTATTCAGACATCTGTCGCCTCGCTGGTCAGGTGTCCAAAGCGGTGGACGTATTTGAGCCTGTGCTGAAGCGCTTTCCCCGGCATCCACAATTGCGCGCGGAATTTGGCTTATTACTGCTTGATTCAGGGCGTTTTAAAGAGGCTGCCCCATATTTAAACCCCACCGGGACAATAAAAGCGGCCTGACCGTATGAATTTTTTGGCTTCGCAACCAATGTCCGGCTATTCTTACGTAGCGGGTTTCGTGTTCTTGTCTCGAACCTCAATCCAATTCTTTCACCAACCAATTCTGGAGAATTTCATGTCATCTTTAATCCGTTGTTTATCTATTGCTGGATTTTTGATCGTCGGATATTGTTTTATCTTTTCAACTGACGCCATATCACAGACGGCTGAGAAGCCGTTGATTGACGAAGACGCGCAGTCGCTATTGAAATCCGTGGTCCGTTCTTTTGGCGCTGCAAACAACGGACGCATTCATGTTGATAGCGAAGTGACTTTTAGAATGCAGGGGATGGAAGATAATTATACAAAAGAATATGTCTTCGCCTGGGAACGGCCAAATAAATTTGCATGGCGCACTGGCGCGGAAACAACCGGGCCGAGCGTGATCTCAGACGGTTCTAAACTATTTCACTATATTGAATCTACCTCTGCGTATGTCGAAAGCGACGCGCCCGTTTCCTTGGCTGAACTCGATTTGTTCCCAAATGACGAAGACCATATTCAAGGCGTCCGTAACCCCGAAACTATCTATCATGATTTTTTGTTGGGCGCTGACCCGTGGAAAGAACTCACGCGCGGCATGAAGTCGATTACCTTTGAGCGCGACGATTCAAATGCGGAGGGCGTACATACCATTCGGCTCGAGCGAGAAGATTTCGCATACACGTTTTGGGTGAAAAAGGGCGATGCGCCTTCGCTGGTGAAAATCAAACCGGAATGGAATGATTTTATCGCACAAGGCGGAATTGCGGGTTCGGAAGGATTGTCGATTGAGAATGAAATTCAGCTGAGCGATTGGCAACTGGGTTCGCCCGTCGATCCGTCGGTGTTCCAGTTCACGCCCGGCGATGGAATTCGTAAAGCAGCGTCGTTAGACGATGCGCTGACGCCTCCACCGCCGCCTGCGCCTGATTTCTCGATTCAACTGATGGATGGCGGCGAATTCAAATTGTCTGAGTATAAAGGCAAGAAAGTTGTCGTGTTGGATTTTTGGGCGACATGGTGCCCGCCGTGCCGCGCTGCAATGCCTGTCATGGAAGAGATTGCGGAAACCTATAAGGATGACGTGGTCATTTTGGCGCTCAATCAACAAGAGCCGGCTGAGACGGTCAAGAGTTACCTGAGCAAGAACGGGTTTCACCCCATGGTTGCGTTAGACGGCGGCCGGGTGGCAGGGCTGTATGAAGTCTCTGTGATGCCGACGTTTGTGATTATTGATAAAGAAGGAATGATGCGCGATTACATTCCGGGCTTCGACCCGGACATTGAAAAGCGAATTCAAGCGCTAGTAGATTAATATACAGGTTGAGTCTGGCGCCTGTTTTCTATTGTGCTGTTTTGTATTGGCGTATTGTCGCGGGAGTACATAGGTTTAGCGCGGCAGGGGAGCGGAGGTGAGACTAGGGGTCTCATACTTCGGGTGTGGTTACGAGACCCCAAGAGTCTTCTTTGCGGCGTCGCGTGAAACTTCGACGCCTTCAAATTCGCCGTTTTCCATTTTTTCTTTTGCGCGCGCTACGGCATCTGCGCGAACATTTGGTTCCGCTTGCGCGGTTTTTACCAACCGACTGAGTACGCCGACCTGACGGGCGCCTGCAGAAATCTCGATGCGGTCGCTTGCGGTTGTCGTCGAAGTGGTTGCTTTCGCTTCTGACGAAGAACCTTTGGCGACATTGCCTCGATCGCCGACTCGATTAGGTTGGTTGGCCGTGGAATTAATCCCTACGATATCAACCATTTTATCCTCTCCTGTATCGACCCTCAAAATTCGTATAGATCAACAAAAATTACTCTTTAGGCCACCCATTCTAGCACCATTTTCAAGTGGGTCGATAGGATGATTGCTATAAGTATCGACGGTTCAAATACTAAACTTGAATTTTCTTTCAAAAAAATGCATAAAAAACGCATAAAAAGACAGATGTTTAGGTATGGCTTTATAAGTATAGAGTTTAGTGTGCATGTCTTGGGAGTTCATGTGACCTTGTTGTGCGTAAATCATTTATTATCAATTTGTTATTCTCTGTTTTCTTTTTGTGTCTGCACAATAGTAGGCAAGCGGAGATGTATAGGGATAAAAGGCCAAGCAACTCAGAATCCACAAGTAATTGCCCTAAACCGGGCTTAATTTGGGATGGAGGAAAATACCACTGTAATAAAAATATGCCGGAGATTGTTAATACTAAGGCGCTCCAGTGCTTTTGGTTCCAGGATTGAATCAATAAATGGGCGCAGGGGAACAGTGTCCAACAAAGCGTATACCCCGCAAGCCGGGGTGGGACGAGTAAGACCGCGAGCAGCAGCGCACAGAACAGCGTGGGGGAATTGTGAGAGCGATCTGCGTGTTCATGTTTTCGGACGGAGACGATCAAGGCCAAAAAAATAAGCACGGGCGCCAATGGCGTCAAAATTGGGACGAGCCACGCTGCGTCAATCAGTGGTTGATAGAAATAGGTGTGGGCGAAGGTGCGCAGAATGAACGAGGTCAGCGAAATGTTGTACACGCTTTGGACTTGCTCATCCCAGTGGTAGACCACGGCGTCGCTTTGAGTAAAAGCAAAATAGTGGGCCGTCATGCGCCAATCGAGCGCCGCAAGAATCGCGAGGCTCGCGATGCAAATCGCCAACGAAACAAGAAACCGTTTGTTACGACGATGGAGTGGATACAGCGCCAGCAGGAACGGCGATATCTTCATAAACGAACCGAGCGTGATGAGCGCAGCGGCAAGCCCTTTTCGGTTGGTCGACCATGCCCACAATCCAGAGAGAACCAGCGTTCCCTCAAAGACGGCGACGTTGCCTGCTGCAAAGTCCAGTCCGATTGGATGAAACGTCAGCGCCGCGAAGTTCATCAATCCCAGCGAGAGAATGGAGACCCGCGCCCGCATCAGTTTGAGTGACGCCAGCAACATGATTTGCACCGTCATGCATTTGAGGGTGAACCACACAAACGAGGCGGTGAATAAATCGAGATAAAAAAGCGGCGTTAAAATGCGCAGAAAAAGCGGAGGGTAGAGAAATAAGAGGCCATGATAATCGGCGTCGGTAATCAATTGTCCCGCTTGTTTTAGGGAGTCGGGATCGTAAGGGTTGCCGCCAGCGAGTAGGGCTTTGCCTGCCACGTAGTATGCGCCGAAATCCCACTGAAGATTGACTAACTCCTGATAGCGCCAAAAGATGGCGGCAAAGCCTAACAGCCCAGCCAGGGGGAGCCAGGCTGAGGAGATCGGGGCGCAGAGATACACCGCCGCTGATTGAACGATATGAGGAACCGGCTTGCGCGTCATAGACATAGGCTGCGTAGATCCAATCGGAATTCAGCGGCGATGCGATTGCGCAGCGACCAGAGTTGTTTGTCCAGTTGGTCGAGCACCGCACACCCTTGCGCGGCTTCTTCTTCGGAGGGAGGGAGTTCGCGCGCCAGCTGGTTGATATGCAGCAAGAGAGTTTCATAGTGTTGATACCCATGCAACAGGGCGCCGCGGACGTCTTTTAAATGGCGGCGCTTTCGTTCAAGCCAGCGATGAAACACCAAGTCGCCCCGCAATAAATCCAGAATGAACTCTTGAACGTTATCGGTTTCGGCCACCGGGTTTGGCGGCCCGTCCCCGGAGGGCGCTGGTTTAAGCGCAATCACATTTTTTCGAGGTTCGATCGAGGGCAAGTCGTGTTGGATGGAATCGACCATCTCGTGAAAGGATGCGCAACTCTGGAACGACAAGGTGATGGGCGGCGTCAGGGCCAGGTCATCGTCAATTGGCGCCTCATCGACGAAAAAATCTTCCAACGGGACATCGTCTTGGCGTTTTACTGATAGCGGCTGTTGGTTGTACTCGTTCTCGAGCGTTTCATATTCACCGGGAAATTCAACGGCGTCGAACAGCGCTTGGGCGCCGATGCTTTGAATGGTTTTTGAATCGAGCAGATAACGGAGAAACAGGTCTAAAGTTTGAAGCGTTTCTTTCCAGTCTGATTCACTGCGCGATTCAATCCGTTCAAAGTACCACACGCACAAAAAGTCAGAGATCCGTTGCGGCGTAAGTGAAGATACGTCGTTCAAATAGTGATAGGCGTGATATTGAATGAGAAACAGTTCCGCGTTGGCGAGGCGCTGTTCGGCCTGACGGGCGGAGACGCCGCCGTCTAAAAGATGAAAATGAAACGCATGGAGAATCTCTTCCATCCGTTCAATTAACTCATATTCATACGCCCGTAAGGGGTCGTTGCTCATGGCGTCAGCTTTCGCGCGTCTCTGGTTCCAGACATTGTTACAAATCTGGCGATAAAAATCCATTTCAACAGGGCAGAATACTCGTCGAAACCAGCGAATGCATGATATTGTATATGTTGTTGTGGAATTAGGAGATTTTTTTGATATGGTTCGATTTTTGTTGTTCGTTGCATGTCTCGTCTCAGGGCTGCCGTGTCTCGCAGCTGAACGAAGCGGGAGTCTCTCTCAAAACGAAACCTGGTCGCTTGCGGAATCTCCGTGGATGATTACCGACGATCTCACCATTGAAGAAGGCGCCACGGTGACCATTGAGCCGGGCGTCGAGGTCAAACTGGGCGCAGGCGTTTCGATTGAAGTCTTGGGCGTATTGAACGCTGTCGGCGAGAAAGACGCGGCGATCTCTTTTGACCGGGCCGGCGCCCGGCGCTGGGGCGGCGTCTCATGCGAAGAGCCGAACGGCGGCGGCCGCTTTGTTTATTGCGATATTCGTGACGGCGACAATGTGGGCAGCGGGCGCATCGGCATGTTCAACGTGATGGGTAGCGCTTATCCGGTCGAAATCATGAATTGCACATTTGAAAACTGGCCGGATGACTTCAACCGCAAAGCCATCCACATGGAAGACATCATCGACGTTCATATCAGCGGTTGCTATTTCGGCGAGGGCGCCAACGAAGCGGTACATGGCTCGAACGCGGCGGCGCTGGTTGAGTATTGCACCTTCGCGCGGCGCTATGACTATAGCGATGCGTTAGACATCGGCGACACCAAACGCCCGGGGCCAGTTCCTATCGTTCGCAAGAACGTGTTTCTTGGCAGCGACGACGACGCTATCGACCTCGACAATTGCGACGCCATCGTTGACGGCAATCTGGTGATGAATTGTCGCGGCGGCGGCAATGACCCTATCGGCATTTCGGGTGACGCAGGGGCGGAGTCGATCATCACTAATAATATTATTATCAATTGTGAGAACGGCATCGGGTTTAAGAACGGCGCCAATATTACCGTCATGAATAACACCATCATCGACTGCGACCGGGGAATCTGGCTGCATCAATCAGCGGCATTCGCCCAGGTGATTAACACGATTATCTGGGGGCGCGACGACCAACAAGCAGTGCGCTTGGAACGGGGATCGGGGATATCGGTCATTCATTCTATCCTGCATGGTTCCAGCGTGTATCCCGGCAGTGGAAATTCAAACCAATGGCCTGCGTTTGTTGATTATGAAGGCGGCGATTATCACCTCTTCCCCGGGTCTCCTGCGATTGCAGGCGGAGCGTCGGTAGACGATCTTCCTGATACTGATTTCGACGGGCGTCTGCGGCGTAATCCCATCGACATTGGCGCCTATGTCTTTGATGAATTTTCCGCCTGCTGTAACTGGCTGCTGCATTAAGCCATTCGTTACAACGGGCGCCGATCATCGTTAACAGATTATACGATCCCACCGGATGAGGTCTGCTGACATGCGCTGCCTTTTTACACTTTCTGTTTTCGTTGCGCTGATGGCAAGTTGCGCAACCAATCCGCCTGTCATAATCAATGGCCCGCAGTTGTTGCCAGTTGATGAATCAAATAATCCCCTAGTTTCAGCATTCATGGATGAGTTTCGTCAGGCAATTCAAACCAAGGACGCCGATTGGGTGATTGCCCATTTGGATGAAAACGTTTGGTCGTCGTTCGGCGGCGACGGCGGCATTGATGAATTTATTGAACACTACAAACTGCGCGAGCCGGATTCGTTTCTCTGGGATGTTATAGAAACAGTATTCGACCTGGGCGCCACATTGGGGCGTATCAGAGACGAACTTCATTTTACGGCGCCCTATGTTTTTTCGCGCTTTCCCAAAGATTATGACGCATTTTTTTATTCTGCGGTGATCGTTCCTGATGCACTGATGTATTCTTTGCCGAACGATGCTTCTGATGTGATTGGAGCGTTAAATTATTCAGTTGTTAAAACCGCATTCAAAGAAGATCGGGGCGAAAAGCATGAGAACGGTTTTCAAAAAGTGGAAACCATTGATGGGCAACTCGGGTGGGTTCGAGATGAATACATCCGCAGCCCGTTGGAACATCGGATCGTGATAAAGGAAACGCCCGGCGGTTGGAAGATCACCGCTTTGGTCGAGGGAGACTAAAAATTATACGCAAGTAGTTCTTTGCGCGTGGGCAGCGATGGTTGTGCGCCCATGCGGGTGACCGATACCGCTGCGGCCTGTTGCGCCCAACTGATGGCGTTCTCGAGGTTGTACCCTTCCGAGAGTCCGACTGCCAGCGCGCCCGCGAAGGCGTCGCCCGCTGCGGTGGAATCAACCGCTTTGACCGGGTAGGCGGGGAATGAGCGCGAGCCGTCATTTGAAAGCAACACGCAACCTTCTTTATCTTTGGTGATGACCACGTTCTTCACGCCTCGTTGCAGCATGGCGTCCGCGCCGCAACCGCCGCAGGCGGAGGCCAGCGCATCGGCCTCGTGCTGGTTGGGCGTGATGTAATCAAGCGAACGCAGCAATTCATCCGGCAGACCGCCGCCGGGCGCCGGGGCGGGATCGAGAATCACTACTGCGCCGCGTTCGCGCCCGATCCGGGCGGCGTGAATCACGGTGTTTAATGGGATTTCGAGTTGCAGCAACATGACGTCGCCGTCATGGATCACGTCCCGCAGCGTATCAACATCTGCCAACGACAAGCGGCTGTTCGCTCCAGGCGCGACGGCGATGGAATTTTCGCCTGCGTTGTCGACCAGAATGAGTGCGGCCCCAGACGCCGCGTCTTTATCGGTAATGATATATTGAGTTTCGATGCCTTCGCGGACGTATGCGTTGATGTTGTCCTGACCGAATGCGTCGCCGCCGACTTTACAGAGAAACACGACATTGCCGCCTAATCGCGCCGCCGCGACCGCCTGGTTGGCGCCTTTGCCGCCGTTGGCTTGAATCAGGTCGCCGCCCAGCACGGTCTCGCCGGGCTTTGGCAATTTCGGGCATTTAACGACTAAATCCGTATTGGAACTGCCGATCACAAAAATTCGTTTCATATTCGTCCCCAAAATGATGCATAATCAATTGTAAACTGAATCGGCAATGAAAATCGAGCCGCGTGCGCCCCTTCAAGAAATACGCGGTTTTACCGATGATTAAACACAATCATACAATATAGGATGTGATATGGATTTTCTCGCGCTGCAAGACGGTTACCCGACGATTCAAGAATTTGAAACGCTGCAAAACGACGCGCTGTATCAGGAACTTTGCCAGTACAGCGATACGTTCGTTGAAAAAAATCCTCAGGCGTTTGGGTATTACAAAACCAAGTGGGGCGACAACCCGGTGCGCCATTGGTCGCGCCAGTGGGAATATCCATTTATTTATCAGCGGGTGAATGCGTTTTTGAAACCCAAAAGCGGGGAACCGCTATCGGTGTTTGACGCAGGGTCGGGGCTGACGTTCATGCCGCATTATTTTTGCCATTTGTATGAGAACCTTAACGTCGAATGCGGCGACAGCGACCAGCAGACTTGCGCCGACGCCCAGGGGCTGAATCCGCCGGGAAGCGAGCGCGCGCGTTACAGCGTTCAGGACATCAAGAAGACGACGTTCGCTGACGCACAGTTTGATTTGGTCTACTGCATTTCGGTCTTGGAGCATTGCGGCAACCCGACCGAGATCATTCACGAATTCGCCCGCGTACTGAAGCCGGGTGGGCGGCTGGTGTTGACGATTGATATCTCGTTCGACGGCAACAAAGACATCGCCCCGCACTTGGCGGCGAAGATGATTCAGTTACTCGAGACCCAGTTCACGCCGGACGCCGATTACATTTCGATGCTGAAAAAATTCCACCCGCAGCAACACCTGACGACAAACTATATCAAAGAGAAATACCCCGAACGTACGCCCTGGCAGCCGCCCTACTTCTTTTCGCTGTCCGTCTTCGGCATGTGCTTTGTGAAGAAGTGAGGTTGTTTGAGATAACTCAGTGATATAATAAGTATGATAAAAACCCAAGGAGTTTATTATGTCTGAACGCTTCACGGTGATTGTTGAAGAAGGCCAAGACGGCTATTTGATTAGCGAGGTTGTCGGTTTGCCCGGCTGCCATTCTCAGGCGCGAACACATGATGAATTAATCGAGAGAACGAAAGAAGCAATAGAACTCTATATTGAATGCAAGGAGCCTTTGGAGCGTTCGCGTTTTGTTGGCTTACAAGAAGTCGAGGTTTAGGATGCCGAAGTTTCCGGTACTCACTGCAAAAGAACTAATTCCTATTCTGGATAAACTTGGATTTGAGTGTAAACGTCAAAAAGGCAGCCATATGTTTTTTGAACATCCTGATGGTAGGACTACAGTGATTCCTAATCATCCTAGTGAAAAACTTGATAGAGGCCTATTGGTAAAGATCGTGAAAAAAGATTTGGAATTGGACCGGGACGAGTTTTTGAAGTTGGTTTGAATTTAATTATAGGTAAATATGGATAAAAAAATATGATAAATGAACTGGATTCTATCATTCAGCTTTCATTAACAGAAATGTGTGAATTTATAAAAGGCAATAAATGGATTGGAAGAGAAGGAGAAGTTATATCTTTATATGTGTTGGGATTATTGCAGCATAAGTTTAAAACAGGTACTTGTTTCAATGATCCAACTCAAATAGGGATAGAAGTTGCGGTGAAGCAAATTGATAAAGATGGTAAAAAGAAGGTCAATAAAGATAAGGTCAATAAAGATTTAGTTATTTGGAAAAAACCGCGTGAAACTTGCTTTGATAATGATATGAAGCCCGTTAAAAGTCCGATATCAATCATGGAATGGAAAGTTCGTCATCATGACGAAAAATACATAAGAAAAAAAATAAAAGACCACCAAAAGGATATAGATTGGTTGATACGTTTTTCAAAAGGAAAACAAGATTTTGTAGGTTATGCTGCATATTTCGATTTATATAATTCAAATGTTAGTTTGAAGGTATGTAAAATAGAAAATAATTCAAAAAAAGAAGATTGGTTTGTTTACCCAGACGCATTGTAGGGTGGAGTAAATGAAATGAATTCCACCATCGGATATAGATAAGTTTTCATTGGTGGGTTTCACTTCGATCAACGCCACCCTACTTGATACGCATTCGCTTGCCTTAGGTCTCGAATCGCAATGAGAGACCGCGTCGAATTGCTTACAACAAACATTGAAATAATTGTGTATTTCATTCCCCCTCAAGAACCAACACCCAGTCATTGCCGCGGCCTGAAGCGGAACAGGGCGGCGTGTAGGTCTGGAAACCCAGGTTTTCGGATGTGTGGATGTGGTATGACACGCCATAGCGCGGGTCGAACCAGGTTTCTTTCACGCGCGGTTTTTTGATGACACTGCTATTGACCGTAAACGGTTCGCCATAAGGCGTGTAAACAAACGCAAACGAACCGTCGCTGGCGTGAATGCCGCGCACTTTGGCGCCGCCTGAACGGGGCGCGTCAACGATAAAAGAATTATCAGAAACCAGTTTGCGAAAATCATAGGACTCGAACAGTTTTCTCAAGTGTTTCATTTGAAACGCGCCGGGATGGTCGAGCGCATCGCGCCAATGAATGTTGGCGTCAATGACGGCGCCGCGTCCGGGCGCCCACATTTGCCAGATATTGTTGTTGCCGTAGGTGTGTCCGCAGGCGCCCGCCATCATCGCCCAGTAGGCCGCCTGGCGCGAGTCGAAATCGTCAAAGCGGTCGTAACGGTTCCAATCTTTGAAATAGAAGCCCGCGTTGATGCACTCATAGCGCGGCTCGCCGTCGAGGGTCGGCTTCAGCGGCGTTTGCGCGAGGTCATGTTCAACGAATAATCCGGTGTCGTGATTATGAGCGGCGTGAGACGACTGAATCATGTTGAAATCCAGCCAATCTTGATTGTGTACTTTTAATGATGATTGTCCCGGCCCACGGGGGTGGAACGTAATCAAGTGTGCGCCGCCGTCGCCTTCGCGCAATCCATTCGCCATTGCTGAAATGATGTCGAGTTCTAAATCATTTTTGATTGTAGAGTCGCCGCCGAGAATCCAGATGATGGGTTTGTTTTTGTAGCGCTTGCCGAGATAGTTTGCATAAGCACGGGCGTTTTTTACCGTGAAAATTCGATTGTTGTTGTCCCAATAACTGCCCCAGGTTGGCAAGAATCCTACGACCAGTCCGAGTTCTTCCGCCTTATTCACAATGAAGTCGACGTGTTTAAAATAGTCTTCATTGGGTTGTGCGGGGTCGCGGTTGATGAGGGGCAGATGTCCATAGGCGTTTGCTTCTTTGAGATTGCCCAATTGCGGATACGCAACCGCCTGGATGACGGTGAAGCCTTTTTCCGCGCGGTTGTTTAGATAGAGTTCCGCCTCTTCGCGGTTGAGACGATGAAAGAGTTCCCAGGCGGTGTCGCCGATGTAGAGAAACGGATCGCCGTTTTCGTATTCGAGGTAACGATTGTTATCTGCAACGCGCAGGCGGTTCAGTTCTTGGGCATATCCCGTTGATGAAATAAAGCCAAATGCGAGTACAAATAATATAGATGCAATAAATCCAAGACGACTTTGAGCAAGCATGGATCCGTCCCCATTCTAAAAATCTGCGAGTCAATAATGATATCATTTTTTAGGATTGTCTTAAAGAGGCAGGCGGTCGACGCGTGAAATCAATCAGGCATCTCAAAAAATATGTAATGTCATTGCACACGGCGCGGGCGCATCTCTCTTCGCTTCGGCGCGGTCTTTCAGGCCCTTTTGCACAGGCGCTCCCAGAGATATAGCTGCGCCCGCAAAGGGCTGTCATTTTTTGATATGCCATAATACGTTTTCGCAATCAAAATAATGACCATCCATCAATGTAAGTCCTCACTTACATGATGAGCCATAAAAATATGGTGAATGGTGAAAAAAAACGGGTGGAAGTAACCACCCGTTTTTGCGTTTCGGTAATGCAATTGTCTACGCCGCTTCGCGGCTGACTTCGCGGGCGATCTGCTGAATGGGGATGTTCGGCTGATCGTTATGAATCGCCTCAACGATAAACTGGGGCGGATGCCAAATTGAAGGCAAACCGATGTTGCCCTTCTTCACCAGTTCACGTTTTACCCACCACAACCAATCCATGTATTTAATTTTCATGTTATAGGTCGGCAAAACCTTCAACATCATTTGGGTGAATTTAAATATGTACGGATAACTGGCGAACAAGTGCGCGCATTGGCCGATGCGTTCGATCAATTCGCGGTTCTCCAGTTTGATGCTGGGCGCGAGGCTCTCGTAATATTCGCGGGGGATCTCTTTCAAATCGCCAGAGAAGCCGTAATCCTGCTCGCACATCTCGCCGAGTTTTGTGCCGGGATAGGGCGCAAAGAACGAGAACAAGTTGATGCGCGTACGGCAGCGGATATTCAACTCAACTGTTGAAAGCGCGGTCTCAACCGTTTCGCCGGGAACGCCGAACATATTTTGCCCGATGACGTGGATGCCGTGTTGATAGTATAAGTCGCAGGCTTTGATGACCTGCTCGGTTGACATGTTTTTCGCGAGGATTTTGCGGCGCAGTTCATCGTCGCCGCTTTCGATTCCCATCGCGACGCGGATGCAGCCCGCATCGGCGAGCAGCCGTGCTTCTTCCTCATCGGTGAGGTCGGCGCGAATGTTACAGATGAAGGGCAGGCCGATTTCTTTGCCGTAGCGCGGCAGAAATTCGCGCAGCCAGCGGCGGTTTAAAATAAAGGTGTCATCCTGAAACGCGATGTACACCACTTTGTACGTTTCTTTGAGCCAGCGCAGTTCCGCGAGTACGTTTTCGGCGCTGCGTTGGCGGGTCCAACGACCTTCCTGAATGTCTCGTGAGACGTGGTTGAAACAAAACGTGCAGTCATAAGGACAGCCGCGTCCCGCCATGATGTAGCCGGAGCGTTGCTTCCAAACGGAAAAATCACGAATCAGTTCCCGATCCGGGAAGGGCAGCGCGTCGAGTTCTTTTTTATTGAGAAACGGGCGCGCACTGTTTTTAATGATCTTGCCATTCACATTGAAGTGCATGGTGTCGATGTGGGTATAATCGCGGTCTTCTTGCAGCGCGGTGCAGAGTTCCAACGTGGGGAACTCGCCTTCGCCAATGCAAATGGCGTCGACGCCTTCTTCTTCAACCATCTTGGGGAAGAACTGCGGGTGCGGGCCGCCGACCAAGGTGAAGCAGGGGTGGGCGGCTTTGATCTCCCGATTGACGTCCGCATAGCGCGGCCACGTACTGGTTGTGACCGAATAAGCGAGCATGTCAGGTTGAAGTCGCTGGATTTTTTCTACATAATCAGGGCCGTCATCAATGTTGATCGACGAAACGGTATGTCCATGTTCTTTCAACACCGCAGAAATGTACGATGCGCCTAAAGGCTGGTGGCTTAATATGATATCGTCGAAAACAAATGTGACGTGCATAAAACGCTCCTGTGTTGGGTGTATCATATACCCCGCTACGTCTTGATTGTAGAGTAATTTAAGCGGTTGGATCAAGAGGAAACTTGACTGAATTTATAATCTTTATATTGACAGCAATCGCTTTCACGCTTGGGCTGATGCCAATCGGGGACGCGATTCTGAAAAAAATCGGCCTGGGCGAGGCAACGGACAACCGCGCGTTCGCCTGGGGAATCGGCGCTTTTGTCTTGACGTATGTTTTGTCAATATTGGGGTTGATTGGGTTCTACACGCCGACTGTTTTATGGGGATTCTGGGGCGCTTGTCTTCTGATGGGCTTGCTGCAATTGCCCCGTTGGCTTTCATCCATCTTTCGCGCTAAAGAATTACGCCCGTCTGAATCGGGCTGGACCTCGGTTGCGTTGCGCATCGGGACCGGCGTCATGCTGCTGGTGATATTGAGCACCGTTATGACGCCGGAGACGCGCCATGACCCCTACGACTATCATCTCAGCGGGCCGAACCAATACATCCTCGCCGGGCAAGTGGTCGAGCTGCCGTGGCATGTATTCACCTATATGCCCAAGAATGGCGAAATTTTATATGGATTGGCGCTAACGGTCGGCAATGACAGTTTGGCGAAATTAATTCACTTCATCTTCGGATGCTTTATTCTGCGCTTGCTCTACGACTGGCTCAAACGGGAACACGGGTATGAAGCGGGACTGATGGCGGCGTTTTTGGCGGCGAGCCTGCCCTTGCTGGGGTTTGTCGCCGTTAGTGCATACATCGACCTGATTCGCGCTTTCTGGGAACTGCTCGCGCTCTATTGCCTCTATCAACTTTGGGTCGAGCCTGCACCCAATAAGCGCTCGATTTGGATGGTGATTGCAGCGCTGTTCGCAGGGATGGCGGTTGCGACCAAGTATGTGTCCGGCGCAGTATTTTTCCCGCCGTTTGTTTTGCTCTACTTAATCACGTGGTTCAAATTTCGAAACGATTTGCGATGGCTGCCGCTTCTTGGCGGCGTTGTTTATGCGCTTCCGCTCGCGCCCTGGATGTGCTTAAACGGGTCATGGACGGGCAACCCGCTCTATCCATTTTTGCCATCACTGTTTGGGATGAACACCCCTAGCGCACAGGAGGCGTATGTCTTCTTCAAAAATCACGCGCCGCCAGTGGGTGTGTATCAAAACGCCGGGACATTGTTGCAGTATTTCGCTCACCGTGTTTGGATGTTGATGCTGGAAGGCAACGCGCTCTTTCTGATTGGGATCGCTGGATTGCTCGCAGCGCCCTTGCGCTTGAAACAACAAGGCGAGGTTCGCGAACTGCCCCGCTTTGTCTATTGGGGACTTGCGATCTATGTCAGTGTTGCAACATTTTTGTTCTTGGCGTTATGCAACAATGACGACGGGCGCTTTTTTCTATCGGTGTTACTGATCTTATCCATTCCCGCGACGTTTTTCTTTTTTGATTTACGACGACGTTTGGATGTCGTCTCCAACTGGGCGCCCTACTTGTTGCCAGTGATTGTATTTCTGATTTTGATGAATGGATTGGGCTATCGCAATGCGCAAATCTCGGCGCAACGCGAATCCATGTTGCCAATTCTGACCGACGCGCAACGTCATGTTTGGCTTACGAACCGCTTTCAGCATTACCCCGTCATTCGTTGGGCGAACGACAATCTGGCGCCGGACGCTTTTGTGATAGGGTTGGGGTATCCCTTACGGCGAAAATGCGCCGCCCGTTTGAAGTATGGTTATTTTCCTTTTGCGCAATCGCTTGATGCGCCGTCAGCGGACGAATTGGCGCAAGCGCTGACCGAGGCGGGCGTAACACATATTTATGAACCGTTCATTGAAGTGAAAGACGGCGTTGAGTTGTCCATCCTAAAAGAACGCCATCTCGAACCGGTGTTTACGCATCGAGGTTCGACGTTGCATCTGCTGAAGCCATGAGCGAACGCTGGTTAATCATACGCAACGGCGCCGTTGGAGATACGGTGTTGTTATCAAGCGTTATTTGTGCAATCAAAAAACAGCACCCGGACGCCTGGATCGAAGTGATGGGAGTCTTAGAACGCGTCGCGCTGCTGGTCGGCGACGGGCTGGCGGATTGCGCCGTTTCCGCTGAGCGTCCCGGCGTGGAGTCGCTCTACGGCGAGGGCGCATTGCACTCTGACTTGTTTGATTATTTCGCCGAGTTTTCGCATATCCTGATTTATAGCGCCGCCGCGTCACAGCAATTCGTCAATCGCTTAAAGGTGCGTAACGGGCAGTGGGTGTGCGCCTATCCAGCGCTGCCGCAAGACAACGAGCAGCATATTACTGACTTTTATCTAAATCCGCTGCGCAAAATGCTCGGTGATGAAACCCCGCAGCCCGTGATTCATTTATATGAAGAAGAAAAAGCCAACGCACGCGAAGAACTCTCCAAATTAAGCGTACAAAAAGGGCGCCGTTTGATCGGCGTTCATCCTGGAGCGGGCGGTCCCGCCAAACAGGCGTTGCCAGAGAAATTTTTGCAAGAGGTTGATACCATCCAAGGAGATAAATGCTTGCTGATCGTAAAAGGCCCGGCGGATGAGGACGCTGTCGCAGCGCTTGTAGAGCGATTGCCGAATGGGATGGAGCATCATCTTCTCGATCAACGCCCGTTGCGCGAGTTGGCGGCGTTGTTGTCACAATGCGACCAATTTATTGGCAACGACAGCGGGGTGACGCATATCGCCGCTGCGCTGGGCGTACCGACAAGTGTATTCTTTCTCGCCAGCGACCCCGCCGTCTGGGCGCCGCCGGGGGAGCATGTTCAGGTGATGAAAATTTCAGACTAAAAAGCAGCGAATGCAATCAGCGCAACAAAAGCGCCGATAGATGCGCTTAAAATCATGATGCGGATAAAGATCAATTCGCGCAAAATGCCTTTCATCAAAATCGTGTTTTGTTCAGTTTGCGGTTCGGCTGTCATTTTGTATCCCCTCAAATTGGTGTACATAGACCTGAATTGCTCAATTCGACCATAATAATAAAGCAGAATAAAGCAGAATATTGAACTAACGGTTTTAAGCCTTTATTGGCAGGCGGGTTGTGCTATGATTTTCGTCTGTTCGGCGACCAGCTGCCGGACGCTTCATTCACCAACTTTTCGGGGCGCTAGCTCAGCTGGGAGAGCACTACCTTCGCAAGGTAGGGGTCGAGGGTTCGAGTCCCTTGCGCTCCAATTCTCTCCACCCGATTCAATAAAATCAACCACTTACGTAACATGCCCCCCGCAATAACTACTTAAAACTACCCAGTTCTCGGGCACTTTTGGCGCGCGCGCCCGACTTTTCCGAGATATAATCTCGGGCGCCTAGTTGGCATTCGTTTTAAGGTGGGTTATCGTTGCCCCATAAATAGAACGGCCCGACGAAGCGTATAAGCGCATCAACGGGCCTAAACACAATACGAATGAAAGGTTCGTACCATGTCATAGCCTCATTCTACCCGTCTGTCCGATTCAAACAAGAAGCAGCGCCGCACAAACCGCATCATCGACACAATCTGAACCGCCCGTCTTAATTGCTCCTCCGTAACTAACTATTTATATATAGACCATTCGATCACGCCGGACGCAGGGGCGTTCATTCGCGCCATGCGAACCAGGCCCGCCGAATCTTGGGCGGGTTCCCAAAAGACAATCGCCGGCGCTTGGTCGGCGTCGAGCCGCATGACCACCAAACTTTGATAACGGTCTTCAGGGCTTTCCAAAACCGTTGTGCGCTGCCATTCCGAAAACGGCTTGGTTGCATAACGCACGGCTTGCTTGTCAGAATAAGCGATATGCGGGCGGGAGTCTTTATCGAGCGCTAGCGAAGTCGATTTGCGCGCATCGCCGAAGCCGAGCATGACGTATTCGAGGCGATCAACGTCTTCGATTTCCCACTGGTCGCTATTCAACACGCCATAGCGCACGGTGGCTTTGGTCTTGTCGGCGTCGTCGAGGTCGAGCCAAGCAATATGGGGGCGGTCCCAATGGTCGAGCGCCAGAGTGGGAAAGCGCCCTCTTGCTCCGCCAGTGACGACAGTGGAAATTTGCCAGCCCTCATCAATTTTGACGGCGTACTTCAAGTCGCCGTCGGTGGTCCATCCGGTCGATTCGCAATAGGCGATGTGGGGACGCCCCATGCTATCAACGGCAATGGAAGTATTGAGTCCATACATGAAGCGTCCGCTGTTGGGGATATTGCGTTCGTAAGTCCAGTTGTCGCCGTCGAAGAATCCGTATTGCAGACACTCGACCGCGCCGAATTGCGAGGGGAACACCGACGCCTGATGGACGCCGCCTTCGGCGTCGATGGCGAGCGAATTGTCCCAGCCGTCATGGCTGCTGGGCGTATCAATCGGCGGCGTCTGCAGTCCACCGTCGGGAGCGACGATGACGTGCGAAGGGTTTTGCAGGTCATGGTCGTGCCAGGCGATGTGAGCGTCGCCGTTGGGCGCAACGCGGATATCACCCGGGCCGTAGAAGTAACCCTCTGCGACGGTGACCGGGTTCCAAGGGCCGTTAATCGAATCGGCGTGGGCGTGCCAGACGACGCCGTTGGTTTCTTCGGTCATGCCCATGATGTGGATGGCGCCGTCGGGGCCAAAATCGAACGACGGTTTGACGCCGTTTGCGATGTCGGACATCGACCAATCGTCAGCCAGCATTTCTTCATCGCCTGCGTCCGGCGCCAGCGTAACGACAAGGCGCGGCGTTTGATCTTGGTTGCTCGCGCCTTCTTTGCTAAAGAAGTGGCGCACGTCCAACGTGTTGCCGGGGTCTTCGCGCAGCATCAGCGTGATGACGCCGTCGCCGTTGGCTTCGGTCTGCACTGCTGCCGCTAAGTTAGGCGAGTGCCAAGTGTCGTAGGCGGGTTTTTCGATGCCGATGGTGATGGCGTCTGATGAATTCACCGTCTGCGGCGCAGGGCGGTTTGGTCCGTTTATTGTTGCTTCGCTCCAATTATCATCTGGGATGAAGTAGAGCGAAATCTCTTCGGGACGCGAACCGTCGATACGGGTAAGGCGTAGTTCCGCGTCTGCGATGACGCCGGAAATTTCTGACAGGTCAAATTTAAGGTAGATCCAATACTGCGCCACCGGGCAGATTCCCAGCCGGGCGTTGTTGCCTTTTAACTCGGTGCTGCCGAGTCCAGCGATCCATGAGTCATCGCTGGGGGTGATGACCATTTGTTGCGACTGTGCGGTGAAATTTGCGTAAGTAACGAATAATGAAATAATTGCTGCTATCAGTACGAGTCTCATTGCTTCTCCTCATTTGCAAGCGGTTTGCTATATGAGTCGAAGAAGTAACAGGATTATTACAAGTTAATTCGATAAAAGATTAGTTTCACTTTTCCTTTAAATTGATTGCGTGCGCTGATTTTCATGAGTTATACCCCTTGTATATAGTGTATTAACAGATGCATTCGGCATGGGTGCAACTCTGCTCGCTTCAGTGCGGGCTTTCAGGCCCTTTTGCACAGGCGCTTCCAGAGTTGCATCCATGCCTTATTTGGTTTGTCAATTTTTGATAGGCCGGAATACGTTTTCCTAAACAAAGTTATGGCTATCCATCAATATAAGTACTCAATTACCGGAAAACCGAATTTTACTTAAATGCCAATGGCGCATCATTGTGTTCGTACAGTTAATATGAGTGAGATTCAGGTTGACGCGGTTCTCTTTCTTGCAATATGAATTGGTTTGTGAAATCATCATTGCTATCCAGTATGGAGGAGTCAACATGAATCGTAACGGGTTTTATAAAACATACAGTTTTGCCTTTTGTGTTCTATTTTTTATTTCGTTTGCTTGCGTCCCATTGGTGGTTGGCGGCGAACTTGACGCAACCTACCCGCCTTCGGCGACGCTTGATCAAATTAAAGAAGTTATCAAACAAGCGCCAAAAGGCCATCCGCGATTGATGATGAACCCAAGCCGTCTTGATGAATTGATCAGACAAAACAAAGACGACCCTCGTTTTCAATCACTGAAATCTCTCGTGATTCAACACGCCGATCATTGTATCGGCCTACCGCCGGTTGAGCGTGTGCTGCAGGGCCGACGCCTGTTGGGGCAATCGCGCGAATGTTTAAGACGAACTGTTTTGCTCTCGATGGCGTATCATCTCAGCGGCGATATGAAATATGTCCAGCGATGCGAAAAAGAAATGCTGCAAGCATCGAGTTTTCAAGACTGGAACCCAAGCCATTTTCTGGACGTTGCGGAAATGACGCTGGCAATGGCGATTGGATACGACTGGTTATACAACCAACTCGAAGACGATACGCGCCAGACGGTTCGTGAGGCCATCATACAAAAAGGCGCGTCGCTGCCATTTACGACTAAACACAAAGGGTGGGTGAAGTCGACCAATAATTGGGGGCAGGTTTGCCACGGCGGCTTAACGGCGGGCGCACTCGCTATTTTAGAAGATGAGCCGGAGTTGGCTGCGAAAACAGTGCACAACGCTTTGCAAAACGTGACGAGGTCGGTCGAGGTTTATGACCCGAAAGGCAGTTATCCCGAAGGCCCGTCGTATTGGTCTTATGGAACCAGTTACAACGTCGTATTGATTGAAGCGTTAGAGAGCGTGTTGGGTTCAGATTTTGGGCTCAGCAAAGCGCCGGGGTTCATTGAGACGGGACAATATTTAAGCATCGTGACCGGCCCGTCGGGACAAACATTTAACTATTCAGACGGGGGATCAAGACGAGGCGCTGAAGCGGCGGTCTTCTGGTTTGCGTCCAAATTTAATCGTCCTGATTGGGCGGTAGGCGAATCTAAACTTTTAGACGAATTGATCACTCAATCAAAAAACACCAGCCGGGGAGACCGCTTCTTGCCTTTCACGTTGCTCTGGATGCAAAAGCAACCAAACAACACGTCAATGCAGGCGCCCTTACACTGGGAAGGCGGCGGGCATGTTCCGGTTACCGTCCATCGTAGTTCCTGGACTGACCCCAACGCCGTGTTTGTCGGAATGAAGGGGGGAGCGCCAAGCGCGAACCACGGCCAAATGGATATCGGCTCATTCGTGTTAGACGCAGACGGCGTCCGTTGGGCGGTTGATCTTGGCGCCGAGTCTTATCACGGCATTGAGGCGCGTGGAATGAATTTGTGGGACCGCTCGCAAAATTCTGACCGATGGACAATTTTTCGGCAGCAAAACAAAGGGCACAACACGCTTGTGATTAACGATCAATTGCAAGTCGCTAAAAATAGCGGTGACTTCATGCGCTTTTCTGATGCTGCTCAAGCCCCGTTTAGCATTGTTGATCTGAGCAAGGTGTATGAAGCCCAAGCCCAATCCGTCAAACGCGGCATCGCGATGACTTCATCAAATGAAGTTCTGGTCCAAGATGAACTGACGGGTTTGAAGCCCGGCGCAAGCGTTCGCTGGGCCATGATTACTCCAGCCAATGTGGTCAAGAAAACAGATGCGGCGCTGGAACTACGGCAAGCGGGCAAATCTTTGACATTGACGAACATGACTTCTGGAGAACCTGTAGAGTGGCAAATCGTCGATATTTCAAAACCGCCGAATGAATGGGATTCAGCGAATCGCGGCATGACGATGATCGTACTCAATGCACAAGCGCCTCAAAATGGTAAAGTCAATTTTGCTGTGTTGGCGACGCCAGGTTCTTGTTCTCAATCGGTGAAAGGCTCATTAAAACTGAGTGAATTGAGCGAGTGGGGAAAGTAACGGATTCGTAATAAAGTAATATTTAAGATTGCCGTTTATTTTAGAGGCGGTAGAATGGAGGTAGATTGTTTTTTTTGATGCTTTGATTGATTTGGAAATGTGGGATGAAACAACGGCGATTTGATAACTATACATTTATTGTATGCGCCGCCCTTTTTGCGTTTTTTTGTATTGCGCAATTGGATGCGGCGGCGCAAATACCGTTGCCTACATTTTCGCCGACGAAATTGCCTGGAATCTTTCCGTCCTCTACGCCGACGCCGGTTGTGATTATTACTTATGATTATTCGGCGCCGGTGTTACAACTCGGCGCTTCGGTCATCAGCGCTTCTCCCGCAACAGACGCCGTGCTTCCTGTAACAATGATTATTGAGCGCACCAGCACTACGACTCCAACGGATGTGAACGTTCAGTTTAATTTACATGGCAGCGATGGCGCCATAGACGCCAGTTGGACCGAGACCATTACTGCTGCGCAACTGGCAGATATAAGTAACGTAATTTCGCTTCAATTATCGCTATCTTCTTTTACGCCGCTGGATGTTGATACCTACACTCTGGTCGCCCAAATTGACCCGATGGGGATTTTGCCGGAGATAAACCGCAGCAATAACATGATCGGGTCTGCGGCCCAGGGTTTGCTGCAAACGACCGGCGTATTGTGGTTTGATGGAATCGAGACAACTCTACTGCGTTCGGCGATCTCAAGCGTATCGCCATTGCGCATCATTGGGCGGACTTCGTATTTCGGCGTTCCGGCGGTTTTCACAAATCTAGAGGTTCACCGTGATCCTGGCACGTTAGATTTAACCGTTATAAGCGGAACCGCAACCTTCTCCAACAGGTCGAACCATCAACGCGACGGCTGGACGTATGACCTCAAAAGCGGAATATTGAATTCCAGCGGCGCGTCTGCCGACGCCTATGTCTATCTACCGCAAACCATCAGCCATCGGCTGGGGTCTTCTAGCGGGACAACCTATCGCACTGTCCCAATATCTCTGGGGCGCCAGTCGCTCGACTCAGTCATCAAACTCGCCAGTTCATCTATCGCGATGACCGATTCGATCTCGCTTTATATTGAAGGGCTGCCGTTTTATGTCGCGGATAGTACGTTTGCGTTTGAACCAGCCAATGGATTGGTGCTATCCGCCGCAAAATCAGAATACATTCACGCAGCGCGTTTTCGCGTCGCGCCCGGCGAACGCGCAAGCAACGATGGATTGTTTAATAATAATTTAAAATCGCTGGGAACCGCGACCGTCACGCCCGAGGGTTTGCAGGGAGGGTTTGGCGGTTCTGCGCGGAGTTACATGCCCGCATTCCCGCTTGCATCAACCGTTGCACATGGAAGCACTCATGTGGAAATTTCCAATTCTGTGATCAATGGCGCAAGCAGCTATGTTGATACTCTCGAAGTTGAAATAACCGTTGAGACGCAAGGATGCGACCCGGCGGCTGACAGTACGCTCACGTTTGCGATTAATGGTTCGCCAGCGATTTCGGGCGACGGGTCAGTTGCTCACTATGGGGCGTTATCGAGCGCGTATCCACTGGCGTTTAATACTTATACAGGCGACGCGGTCAGCAATGCGGCCTGGTATCAACCTGGCTTTCAACTGCGGGCTGATGCGCCGCCGGCGTCGTTGCATAAGGTTGGCCAATATTTATTGGCTGGGCGGTCGGCTTCGTCAGAGCGGTTGTATTACAAAGATTCAAGCGAGTTCAACGCGGGCGACGGATATTATGCGGGCGTGAATCTGATGCCGGGCGATTTGAATACGCTCAACGCGACCGCGCAAATCGCCAGCGATTCGCTTGACCTGATTTTGAACGAAGGCAGCAAACTCTATATTCGACGCGGCGGCTTCAGCGGGACATTCGACGCAGACCTGAGTGGCGATGGCAGCCTGGAAATCTATCCTGACGCGGCCTGCCCCGGCGACGGCGGTTATGACATTACGCTGACTTCATTTGGGCAGGCGTACATCGACAATGACTCTGAAGGGTACGATACGAAAATCGCCGGGCAAGTCGATTTGCCTTATCCGTCGTTGATTGATATTCCCTTTGAAGACATGACCATCAATTCGTGCGGCAACTTCACCGAAGGCAAGATTCCCGAAGACGAACAGAACCAAGTGAGAACGCTGGCGTATTGGCTGGCTGACCTGACTCTCTCAACGCTTTCGTTTGAACTCAAAGACGGCGCCGCCAGTGACGACGAACGCACGTTGTGGACTTCGAGCGTCAATGACGTTGACGGGCTGGATGTCGAGCCGCTGATGCAGATCAACTTCCTGCCCTGCGGCACGATTGGCGATTCAAACGTCGCCGAGCCTGTACAGACGGCGTTGGATGGATACGAAACCACCGTCGAGACGCTTTATCTCACGGCATGGGACGGCGGCGCTTCCGCCAATGGTTTCTATTCGCTGGTTACGTCGTTGGACGTTCCGTTCTTTGATCCACCGCGCGTTCATAGTCAGATTCGCCCGTCATCACATCGGCTTGCAACCGGCTCGCCCTGGGATGATGACGATTCGGCTGACGCTGACGCCGACGGTTGGCCCGACGGCTATTCGCCCAGCGGAAGCAGCCTCAGCGAGCAGTTCGTCAATTACGCCAACGAGCGACTGATTACAATGGAGACGCAACTGGGCGGCGTGATTAACCTTGGCTACGAAGTGAAATACGACCCCGGCGCGACCACGTTTGAATCGAGCGAGCCGCTTGAGCAAGACCTGATTATTCTTGATATGAATTCGCACGTCGATTACATCAATCAGGAGCGCGCCAAATTATTGTTCGGGCTTAGCATCGACGGCTTTGACGGACTCAATTTCTCCAGCGCGACGGACTCGTTCGGCGATGCGGTTCAAGAAAAATTCTTCGACGCCGTCCGCGACAAACTGGACGAACTGGATGATGAATTAACGGGCGACTTGTCGAACGTCTTGCGTCCATTGCTATATGATTTGATTCAGCCGCATGTCGATACTGCGGTCGGTTCCATTCAAGATTTAATCGAAGACTTGCCCGTCGATGAAGCCGAAGCGCTGCTTGACGCCGACGTTCCATCTGAACTGACTGTCATGTTGAGCGACATTGACTTGGTTTCGCAATTCGCGACGGCGGGAGACATTCGCGACGAGATTGTCGCCAAGATCGACGTTGTGATTGAAACATTAGAAACCGTCAGCGATAACATGAACCTCAGCGTTGACGACATTGAAGGCATGGCGGGCGATCTGGTAGACGTAGCGTTGATCGCGCTTTCGCTCACCAGCGATATCGACGTTGATCAGGTGTTGGGCGACGTAGAAGCCTTACAGCAAGAACTGACCGCGCCGCTGGATGAAGTCATCGACGCGCTCAATCAAGCGAAGTCGGTGTTGCAAGACCCGCTGACCTTTGATTTGATTTTCACAACCCCGCGCATCAGCGGCGTGATCGCTGATATTCAATCGGAACTGGAAACCTATTTTGACGCGCTCTCGATAGAGCAAGTACAAACGCTCGATTCCGGCGACCTGACCAACATGATCCTGGACGCGATCTTTAATAGCCAGATGTTCCAGGAAGCCAATCAGGAAGTCGCGAACTGGCTGATGCCGATTAAAGAAATGTTGTACGAACAGGCGATTGCTCTGTTGGATGAATTGAACCGCGTGGTGACCGACTTCATCGAAGAAAGCGCAGGTTCGCTGCTGGAAGGCGTCGATGGCGCATTCAAGGATGTGAGTGGATTCAAAGGCGCGGACATGCAAGGGTACGCCGTTATCGCGGGCGACAATCTCGAAACGCTGCATATCGACGCTTCGCTGGAACTTGAAGTTCCTGATGCGATGACCTTCAGCGGATACATTGATATCACTCGCTATGAAGTGGAGAACTCCGGCAAGACTTGTTTCGACAATCTCGACGCAGAAGCCGCGCTTGATATTAGAATCGGCGCCAATGATATTGATCTCTCATGGACGGGCGCCGATCTGAGCGCTGACATTGAATTCGCCATGATGCTCGCTGACGCCAAACTGGTGAACGTGGGCGGCAGCATCGTCACCGAAGGCACGATTGATTTTGAAACCGTCAGTTTCAGCGACCTGGGTTTCGGCTTGGCGGTTGGTCAAGTCGAAAACTATCTCTGGGCGAAAGGCTCAGGGCGGTTTAATACATACGAAATCGAAGGCGGAATTTTTCTGGGAACCTCTTGTTCGCTGGAACCGCTTGAAATCTTAGACCCCGAAGTCGCATCGCTACTCACCATCGACGAAATGCGCGGCGTGTTCGCCAAGTTCGGCGCGTCGTTCCCCATTTATAACTACGGCTGCGTGTTGCGCATCGCCGCCGAGGCGGAAATCGCGGCGTGGTACTTCGCCGAAGGCCCCACTTACGGCGGAAAACTGGTTGCGGGCGCCTACGGCGAAGGGCTGTGCGTGGTGTCGGTCAAAGGCGAAGTGACGCTGATCGGCGGGCGCGAAGGCTCAAACTACTACTTCAACGGTCATGCTTGGGTGGCGGGCGGAATCGGCGACTGCGAACCGGAAGACTGGGACACGCTCAACGACGCCTACAGCGACAAGTGGTGCTACGCCTGCGGCGCTAGCGTAGACCTGACCTACAAGCAAGAACAATGGGATGTTGAATATGACGCTGGCTGCAATTAAACGCACCCTACTCTTCGCGCTGGCGGCGCTGCTGATCGCGCCGCACTGTGCGTCCGCGCAATCTGCGGTTGACCGCGGCGGGCCCGTCTTTTTTGCGGGGCTGGTCGGTCAAGGCTCGTCTCCACGCGCGAAGGTGTTGCTGCGCTGGTATTCGGTGGATGACGTGATTCTGTTCCAGACCTTTTCGGTTTACCGGAAACCAGGCGGGACGGCGTCCACTAATCCGTTCGTCAAAATTACGGAGACGCAGAAGTTGCGCAACGTCTCGTTGATCCGCAGCATCTTCGAGCGCCCCGGCGAAGATGAAATCTATGCGGATATTCTCGACCAGCTGCAAGCGACCAGCGACGGCGTGGTGGATCCAAGCAACTATGTATACCGCTTGTTGGAAATTCTCGACGGAGGCGGTGACTGCGATTCGTGCGGGCCGCGCGCAAAATTGCTGACGCATTCCAACTACGGCGTCGCCATTGTTGAGGGGCTGGGCTATCTCGACCGGGTCGCGTCCGGGACGTATACCTACGAGTTGCGTACTGGCGCCGCGCCCGGCGCTGACGATATCATCATCGGGCGCATCACCATTGACGCCAGCGCTGCGACAAAACTTCCAGCGCCGTTGAAGCCCGAAGAGGTGGAAATCGGCGGTATTCGCGGCGACCGCAAAGTCTTCTTACAGTGGGACCGTTCTGCGGATTTGATGAAATCTGTCCCGCTGAACTTTGGCTTCAACGTCTATCGTCTTAATCGCCATCTCAATTCAGGCGATACGTTTGATCTGCTCTACAACGCAGGTTCGCTAGAAAAGATTAACCGATTACCGTTGGTCTTGAATAACGCGACCAGCGGCGACCGCAGCGCTGACGAACAATATGATTTTGTCGATGACAACCTCTCGTTCGACAAAGCCGGGCGGTTGGGAACGCCGTTCACCGTGGGCGATGAGTTGACCTATTGGGTCGCGGTGCGCGATTTGCTCGGTCAAAACGGCGACGCCAGCGATCCCATCGAAATCACCGTCGAAGACCGCAAGGCGCCGACGGTTCCAAAGGGGCTAACAACCATTGAAGACCGCGTCGATTCCAGCCGCCGCATCACTCTTGAATGGAACTCAAACCATGACGGCGACACGGTCGCGTATGAGATTTTCCGCTACAAATATTATCATCACGTCGGGCGCATTGGCGCACCGTTTGAAGATGACGCTGAACTCACATACACCGTGACTGAGGGGCTGGTGACTGCGGTTCCAGAAGCCGCCGCTTTTAAAACGAATTATCGCGACGGCGACATTGTTCTGCCTGACGACGAAGGCCGCGCCTATTGGTATTGCGTACGCGCACTCGACGCGGCGGGCAATGCCAGCGGGTTGTCGCAGCCCGCGCGCGGCGTGTTGTTTGACCGCGAAGCCCCCGCGCCGCCCACCAGCATTAAAATTTGCACGACCCGCTATGAATGCGACGTGCAGTTTCAAAAAATTGGCGAGACGCCTAACGCGAAACAGGGAACCATCGTTGGTTTTAATCTTGATTCCAAAAGCGACGCAATCACAGCGGTTCGCTTGGTTCGGGTTGAACGTGAGCGAAGAAAAATCCTTTACTCGGGTCGTGTGGTTGCCGGCGAAACGGTTTCAGTGTCGGACGTGTTCCGTGAACATAACGAAGGCGTCAGCGATGATATTACTTATGAAATCTGGGCGCGAACGAAGTTAGGCGACTGGTGCGGACCGCATGAACTGCCTGCGCCATTCATGACCCAACTCATACAAACGGGAGACGCGAATGTTGATTATCGCGTTGTGATTGACGCCGTTCCCGCATTGATCTGTGAAGATGGGTTGGAGCCCGGGCGCGTCCCGCATGACCCGCGCGCCAATGTGGGCGAGTCGAATGTCGAAGTGGTGGTCACACTGTCGGGCGATGACGTTGGCGCGGTGTTGTATCGCGCAGAAGACTGCACCGACTTCAGGCGCGTAACCGAAGCCCGCGACGAAAGCGGCGTTTCATCGGTGACCCTAGTGGACGATTTGCGTCCCGGCTCGACTTCAATTATTTGCTACGGCGTCCGCACCTATGATGAAAACCACAACCTCAGCGGCATGACCTATCTCGAATCGCACGTTGCGTTCGCCGGGACGGAAAGCGTCGAACCGATGATCGAGACCATTACCGCGTTGGGTTCTTTCACTGCGCCGGAGTTGCGCATCCGCTGGTTTGGCGCCTATGACGGCGCGGCGGGCTATCAGATCGAAGCGGTTACGGGTTTGATCGCGAAAGCGAACGCCTTCAGCGGTACCAGTTTCTCTGGGCTAACTGAGAATGATCCCGTTTCGACAGTATATCCGGTCGATGATCTTTCGTATGACGATTCAACCGGGTTATGGTCGTTGCGTATTACGTCGCTCGATCACAACGGCGCCGTTCCATTAAAAACGAATATCGCGTATCGCTTCCGCGTTGATGCCGTCGATGTATTAGGCAACGCGACGGAAGGCGGCAACACCAAGCGTTTCGTTTGGAGCGACCAACCCGATATCGCAGAAACGCTCGACTGGCCGCTGCGCGTGTTCCCTGATGAGGGCGCGGCGCTGCCTGCGTTCAATAATATTCCCGACTCAGATTTTGTGCAGCGCGGACTGGCGGTTCAGATCAGCGATCCTGATCATTCCGTCAATGATGAAGTAAACCCACTTGAAATATTGGTTGTCGATACGCCGTTCATCGTTTATCGGCGCCGCGTTGATTTGCCCAATCAACCCTATATTCAAATCGGGCCGTTGATTGAGAAGATCAATACGGATTCGTCGGGCGAGGCGCTCGATCCGTTCATTCGCGACTATAGCGTTAAAGCGTTTTATATGGACTATGTCGGCCTGGTGAAAAACGCTGCTTATCAATACGTCGTGGTAGAACTCGATGAAAGCGGCGAACTCGAAACCATTCATTCACCGACCAGCCCGGTGAAAGTGAATTTTGATTGATGCGGAGATGTAGGATGAACTGCGTGAATCGCATTGCATTGCTGTTGACATTGACCCTTGCGCCAATGGTGTGTGCATTTGCGCAAACGCAGGCCGACTACGCATCCGTCGTCGCCCGAGACGCATCAAATCCTGAACTCATTTACTGGACGGAATCGGTGCTCGACTGGACGCTGTCTGCGGCGCTGACCGGCAGCGACTTGTTCATTCAACGCGAAGCCGATGCCGGCGGCGGGCTTACGATGGCGGGCAACGTGACCATCCCTGCAGTGTTGAATCCGATTTGGCCTGCGGATATTGTGATCGAAGCCAACCAGACTGCCGTCGATCTATCGAAGTTCTTTTTATCGCAACCGCTTCCAACCACAATGCTGCGCACCGTTGCTAGCCCTTCATCGGGCGCGTATGAACGAACCGTGATTGTCGAACTGAGTTCGCGAAGCGGCGCGACGATTTTTTATCGCAAAAATGGCGGCGCATTGCAAAAGTACGATCCTGCGGCGGATACGATTTACTTTTTCCGCAGCGGGACGCTGGAAGCGTATTCCGAATACAGCGGCATTCCCGGTCCGACGATTTCGTGGACGTATTCGGTCAATCAACCGTATGACAGTGACACCGATTACGACGGCGTCCCTGATTTTGTCGAAGAGGCGGTCGGGCTTGATCCGCTCAATTTTGTTGCGGATTCTGATGATGACGGCTGGCTGGATATTCATGAACTCGTCCGCGAGACCGACCCGCTTGACGACAGTGAAAGGCCGGATGATTCCGATGCGCCTTCTGATGCTGAATTAGAGGTTGGAATCTTCGGCGACGGTTGGTCTGATTATGATGAACGACTTCGAGGAACTGACAGCACTGACGCGGACGATTTCCCAAGCGTAATCGGTGTGGATACGCCGGAAGCCGTCTTGCCGTTTTCTGTGAATGAACCGTTTTTAGAATCGGTGACGGGCGAGGCGAATTCAACCATTCGCATTGTGAATCTCGCTGGAACCGAAATCGCATCAACCACTTTGGGAACCGAGTCCGTTCGATTTTCCGTTGAACGTTCCGGCATACTCGGAATGGTCGATTCAAACCAGCCTGAAGTTGTGCTGTTCACTTATGTTTCTAAAAAAGAAATCAACGTGAACATTGACGGCGACGAAACTATGACTGCGTCGGAGTGGACCAGCGCCTATCGCGACAACTTGGCTGCGAATATTTTTGAAATGCGTGATGAAAGCGTGATCGATGCTGAATCGACCGCGAGCGTTCTTGCACTGTGTTATTTCATCGAAACGGAATTGTCGCTTGCGGCGCCGAATATTGTCTGGTCGGCGTCGGGTGCGCCGTCGCTGGCGGATTTAGATATTCTTGAACAAACAGTCGATCTCGATGCGGCTTATGAAACCATTTCAGCCGCAATAAACGATACCGGCTTGGTTGATCTCGTGCAATCTTATATTGATCTTGCGGAGTTGAATGATATTCGCGGCAACATGGTTGAGCAGATTGCCTGGATCCTTCATGGTTGGGTTCCGCCTGATGCTGGCAGCATTGTCGCGACGAGCTCATCGACGCGCTTGCAGTCTGAATCAGCGCAACAGGCAGGCCCGTTTGCTTCCGTCCGGCAAGCGATGACAGACCTGTTTGAAACCATTGAGCGCAAGCAGATCAAAGCAAACGGGACCATTACGTTGTATGATTCCCTCGGGCAGGCGCTGCCCAATGGCGAGTCAGACCAATTCGTCGCGGCGGTGGTTGCGTTCAGCCAGAATGGCGCATCAGTCGAGGCCGAACTCAATCTGCAAGGCGCGCCTGCGCCCGCATCCGGCGCCCAGGTGTATTTTGAAGGCGCCTATAGCGACGGGCCTGGCGCGGGCATTCGCCCATTGCGCATTGATGTTGAGTTGCTTAATGTCATTTCGTCATCGCGTTCGACCAACACGGTTGATTCAGACGGCAATCGACTGGTCGACCAATGGGAGCGCTTCTACTTTGGCGAAACGGGCGTTGATCCGTCGGGCGATGACGATAGCGACGGCTACACCAACGAACAAGAGATGAACGGATTTTCTGACCCCACCGATTCCGGTTCGGTTCCATCGGGCGATGTTAGCGTTTTTGACTGGGCGATGTATTAATCAGTCAACTTGCATATTTCTATTTAATCTAATTCGGGTTTAATTCTCCCGCCCCTTGGTGCAACAAAACAAAAGCATATCAGCTATGTAGGGGCGCAACGCGTTGCGCCCGAATCCCCCCTGGCGCTTTCAGCGCCGTCCCCCCTTAAAAAGGGGGGGCTAAAAGTCTTAAGTCAATGACATCGGCCCCTTGGGGCGCAAGACATACTTGAAGCCATCTCAAAATAATTTGTATTTTCGTTGCGAAAGGCATGGGTGCATCTCTGCTTGCTTCGGTGCGGGCTTGTAGGCCCTTATGCACAGGCGCGCCCAGAGTTGCGCCCATGCCAGAATTGATTTGTCGATTTTTGAACTGTCGGAATCCTTTGTATTGGATTCAATTGTTTTTGAGATGGCTTCAAGGCGGTTGGGTTATAGCCCCATCTCTTTAATGAACTTGTTGGCTTCGTCAATGGATTTTTCCATCTCTTTAATTAAGCGCTTTACGTCTTCTTCCACCTGGTTGGCTTCTTGTTGAATGCTGGCGATGGCGCGGGCGTTGAGATTGTGTTTGAGATAGAGAACCTGGTCTTTTAGCGCGGCCAACACCGGGTCCATAGAAAGCGTGGCTTTTTGCATAGAGGCCATCATTTTTGTATATTTTGCGCGTGTTTGCCTCAGCTGGCTTTCGCTCGCGTTTCGTAATTTTGCATTGGTATATTCTTCGAGTTCAGTTTCCCATTCAGCAAAGAGCGCATTGGCGACGGATTCCACATTGTCAATTCGCGAGCGCACTTCTTTGGCTTTCGACAAACTCAGGTTGTATTCATCGTCAAGCGTTTCATAGCGTTCTTGCAACGCGCCGCCCTGAAAATTCATGACTGACTGGAACTGTTCTAGCGCACTGTTGAATTGTTCTTTTGCTTCTTCTTGCGAATTTCTCGCTTCTTCAACCCGGTCGACGAGTATGTCCCGCTTGTGTACCCCGAATTGCTCCATCGTTTCATAATAGACCGTCTGGCAGGAACTAAAAAAGACAAATGCAACCGCCCACAACAGCGCCTGGCGTTTCAATGCAAATGTATTCACGATGAATTTCCTTTTGAAAGATAATTGATTTTATTTTGTCCCAATCGTTCAAATCATAACAACGTTTTAATCAATTGCTACGAACATTCAATATGTTCTCAAATTTAAAACGGCTGAAAGACGGCTGGAACCACATTGAACTTTTGCTCCATGCGCGGCGATGGTTCAATCAACGCAAAAATGCGTAGATGCTCTAGCCAAGGATCATAATTCAACGGGTCCTTCAAATCGCTTTCGGGAATGCTTGCGTATTGGTTCCACCAATCTAGCATCGCGCTTTGCGAGGTGCGGAAGAATTTGTGGTTGCCGATGCGATTGGTTTCTTTCATGGCCCGAACCCAGGGCGGATTGATTTTATGAACGCAATAGTGGGTCGCGCCGACGGTGGGGTCGTCCATCATTTCAGAATAGGCGTTCCAGGCGGCTTTGAAACATTGCTTCCAGATTCGTTTATTGGGTTGAAAGAGTTTTGTGAAATTCGGGTCCCAGGTATTAAAACAAGAAAACTGATAGGGCTTGAGCACAACGTCTTTAATCGACCTACCATACCAGCCGCCTTCCGCGACGCGATTCATAATGACTTTTGCAACTGCCAGTTTCCCCTCGAACGGTTCGCCGCGCGCTTCGCCATACACGCACATTGTCATTAAGGTGATTTCTTTTTGCTTTTTGAGCGACTCGCTTTGATTTGGCAGATACACCTCGCCGCCGGGAGTCGAATCTTGAATCAAGCGGCTGCTCAGCGATACGCCGGGGAAAGAAATATAGCGGCTAAGTTTTTGGGCTTCATCCTGGTTCATGGGTTCGGGCAGAAAATGTTCAGCGACCGTGTAGAGGTTTTTGATATTGCGGTCTGTTGTGACATACACATCATCGCCGGTTTTGATAAAATGGTCTCCAACGCCGATTCCAACGCCGCCGCCTGACGATTCGAGGCCAACGACGGGCAGGACGCTGGGTTCATACGAAAAGTTTCCGATTGGAGTAATCACAGTGGAGGTCGAGCAAGAGTGAAAAGCCAGTGCAACAAAAACGAGTCGGAAAAGCGTTCTCATAAAGGCCCTCGGTTCGGTGGTTCGATTTAAATTCATTATGAATTATTTGCGTTGTAATGGAAGCCGATTGCCGTAGGCCGCAGCCATCCGGCGCAAGGCCGTTTTTTGGCTAGAAGAGAAATTTATAACTCTTCCTCTCAATAGAAAAAGCGCCGAATATTTGATAGGTTAATTCAAATTCCAACAAAATATCCACATTGCGAATACAAGCAATCTTAGGAGTATGACATGAAACGGCGAGCCTTCATCAAACAAACCGGTCTGGCGGCGACAGCCCTCGCGATGCCTTCTCTGACTCAAGCCGCGCCCTCCAAACAGCCGAATATCATTTATATCATGGCGGACGACCTGGGGTATGGCGATTTAAGTTGTTTCGGGCAAAAACATTTCACGACGCCCAACTTGGACCGCATGGCAAAAGAAGGCATGAAATTCACCGCCCATTATGCGGGCAGTACGGTCTGTGCGCCGTCGCGCTGCAGCCTGATGACGGGGCTGCACACCGGGCACACATTCATTCGCGGCAATAAAGAAATCCAACCCGAAGGCCAATATCCAATTCCTCAAAATACATTCACGGTCGCCGAATTAATGAAGCAGGCTGGTTACACAACAGGCATCATCGGCAAATGGGGCTTGGGCGGCCCGGGTTCGTCCGGCGTTCCCACCAAGCAGGGGTTTGATTATTGGTTTGGGTATCTATGCCAACGCGAAGCGCATTCGTTTACGCCTTCACACCTTTGGCGCAATGAAGAAAAAGTTGAACTCGACAGCAAAACTTATTCGCATGATCTCTTTGCGGATGATTCGCTCCGGTTTATCCGCGAGAATAAAGACAATCCATTTTTCTTATACTTGCCTTTCACGATCCCCCATGCGGAAATGCACGCCCCTAAAGACGCGATGGAACCGTTCGCCGATCAATTTGATGAGACGCCCTTCAAAGGGCAAGGCAATTATCGGGCGCAGCAAAAACCCAAGGCCGCGTTTGCGGCAATGGTCAAACGGTTAGACAGCGACGTTGGACGCATTCTGGATTTGTTGAATGAACTCAAGATCGCCGATAATACATTGGTGGTCTTCACCAGCGATAACGGCCCGCACCAGGAAGGCGGGCACGATCCCGAATTTTTCGATAGCAACGGCCCTTTGCGCGGCATTAAACGAGATTTGTATGAAGGCGGCATTCGCGTACCCACCTTGGCGTATTGGCCGGGAACCATTCAGCCCGGTTCGGTGAGCGATCATCCCTCCGCCTTTTGGGATTTCTTGCCCACTTGCGCTGAACTGGCCGACGTAGAGGCGCCGGATGGGATCGACGGCGTTTCGTTTGCGCCCACGCTGTTGGGCGATCCAGCGCAACAAAAGACGCATGAATTTCTTTATTGGGAATTTCATGTCTCCGGCGGGAAAGGAATCAAGCAAGCCGCGCGTATGGGCAAATGGAAAGCCGTCCGCAATCGGCCCGATCAACCATTGGAACTGTACGACCTCGAAACGGATTTAGATGAAAGCGCAAATATCGCGCAGCAACATCCAGGCATTATTCAAAAGTTTGAAGCGTACCTAAAAACTGCGCGTACGGAATCGGATATTTTTCCCTTAAAAATATAAAGAGAATTATTCAGAGTCATTTTCCCAAATGGTTTTGATGGCGTCTTCCTGGTTGAACCCGCCCGGGACGGCGTCGCTGGGCCGGTTCGCCCAATACCAGTGCTTTCCATCTGCCGGGTCGGCCAGCGTCCGGCTGATGGGCATTTGCAGGTAGCCGTTTGGATCGGCGCGCCGCACCCAGTTCCAAGCGTAGTGGAGCCAAAGGTCGCGATAGTTTTCGCTCTGCTTGGCGAACCAGCATATTTCGTCGTATCCCCATATAAAATAATCGGCGCGGTCTTCGCCTGGATGGCTGCTGCGTCCAAAATTATCCAGCTCGACCAAGTAAGGCAGCGAGTCGCATTGCCATCCGCTCGGCGTGACGCCGCCCTTGCTGCGTTGGAAGAGGCTGTCAAGAAAGCCGACTTCGAGGACGCCTTGTTGCGGCTTGTTAGCAATGGCTTTGATGCGAAGAGGGAAGGTGTGGAAATCAAATAATAATTTACCATCGGGAAAGACAATGCCGCCGCTGGGGACGTGAGCGTCGCAAAGAATGAAGTGGCGCCGCGCGTGTTCTTTTGCGTATTGGCGTATTCGGGTCATCATGTCGAGCCAGTGTTGGCGATCTTCATCGCGGTCGTCCATGATCTCGACCTGTCCAAAGTGAATGGCCTCGACGCCGATGTCGATATAACGAACGGCCAGGTAATAAAACCACATGCGGGTTTCTAACTGGCTCATATCAGGGACGGAATTGCCTTCTCGCCATTGATTGACGCGATGGCCGTCAGGATACAGCATGGCGTCATAACTGAAATTGCGGGTTTCGGGTTTTGCCCCAAATGCTTCAAATACCCAAGCAGGCAGCGGAATGGTATTGACTTCGGTAGTGACAATTTCAAAGATCGCCGACTGTAAGATCAAATCGGGCGCCGCCTTATGGACTCTCGCTGCGGTTGATTTTCCGTCTGCGATGATTGATTCGAGGCGCGACTCGCCGCCCCACATATAGATTGCCCGGCCCGCAAGTTTGATCCCGACATGTTGAATCATGCGGAGATTGTCGTCTGTATTGCCGCCAAGCCGGGTGTTGACATTTTCAGAGTGGAGCAACTCAGAAAACGTCGTGGCGCGGGTTAGGTAGTTGCACAAAACTTCGCGGGACATTGATCCATCAAACTCATAGTTTTGCTCGATGGTTTCAGCCGCTTGAATTGAAATCGCAACGAAAAAACTGGTTAAGAAAACGGCAAGTCGCTTTTGCATGGTTGGTTCCTTGTTGATTGAATCAATGGCTCTTCATTCTTTAGCGAATGGAATAATAAGTATGGTACCAAAATAATGGATGACTTCGAGCCCCGTTTGATCTCAAATAATCTTGCATGAAGACGGCATAGACGCCAAGCGCTTTCTTCTTTATGATTTATCATTGATTGTAAATGTGATTGTGTTGTTGATCTCGTCCCGTTTGAGTGCGTTTCATCCCGGAAAATGCGCTATTCATCACATAGTTAATGATTAAATGAAACCAATTTTACTAATGTTCCGACAAAACAAAAAACAAGAAAGAATGGTTATGTACGGGGACTATCGATTTTACACATTCTTACTCGCAGCGCTGTTGACCCTAGGCTGTTCGACCGCAGGGAAATACCGCGAAAACGCAGACAAGACGGCTTTCAATATCATTGAGCAAAAGCAACATGAAGCGCTGGGACGTACGGAACCGTTTTCCGTTGAGCCTCCCGAAGTTACATTGCGCCGACAATTGTTGTTAGACCAGGATTTGCAATATTCAGGCCCTGCGTCGTTGAGCGCCAAAGACCTCGATGAAATCGAGCATTGGCCCAAAGATGACTATCTGAGTCCAGAAGATGAAAGCGGCGAGATCGAGATTGCTCCAATCAGCGGCCCGTTGAAAATGACCTTGATTGAAGCATTACAGATCGCAGCGAAAAGCAGCCGTCAATATCAAAATGCAAAAGAAACGGTCTTTCGTTCCGCCTTGCGTTTAGACCTGGCTCGCGATCGGTATCGCAACACATTCAGCGGGGCGATGGATAGTACGTTGAGCGCTGATTTGAGCGGAAGCGAAACCACCAGCGGCTCTGAGAACAGCGCAGTCGCCGGGCTGTCCCGCCAATTTATGAACGGCATCAGCCTGACAAGCCGCATCGGGCTAGACCTCGCCAAGTTGTTGAACCCATTTGATGAGTCATCGAGCAGTTTGTTTGCCGACGCTTCGATATCGATCCCGCTTCTGCGTGGTTCCGGCAAACATATCGTTGCGGAACCACTGACTCAGGCCGAACGGGAAGTGGTATACGCGATCTATGATTTCGAGCGCTTCAAGCGTGAGTTCGCCGTTAATGTCGCCGTCAACTACTTATCTGTTTTGCAAGCCGCCGACCAAATTACAAACACCGAAGAGAACTATCGCGGAGTGGTCATGTCGACCCGTCGTACGCGCCGCCTGGGCGACGCCGGACAGATTGACCCGGTTGATGTTGACTTGCAGATTCAAAATGAGTTCGTCGCCCGTGAACGCTGGATTCGCGCTGAAATTGCGTTTCAGCGAAGTTTGGATTCACTGAAAATTCTTCTCGGCCTGCCGACGGACGCCGTAATTGAGTTAGACCGGAACGAGTTGGATTCACTGGCCGCTTCTGTCGAGCAGCGCATCCCGCGCCCGGAACAACTAGAACTCGAAGAAGTCATTCCTCCTGCGGACGCGCCCGTGAATCTTATGCCGCCTTCAAAAGAATACGTTGGGCCGTATGAAATTGAAGAAAAACGCGCCATCGGATTGGCGCTGGAAAACCGGCTTGATTTGCGCATTCTTTTGGGCGAGGTCTATGATGCGCAGCGCTCTGTCGTCGTCGCCGCCGATAGGCTTAGAGCAGAATTTACGCTTTTGGGGAGCGCAAATATTGGCGAGGGAAGAAGCCTCGGCTCATCATCCCGCTCTGATAATTATGATCTGGATGTCGAAAAAGGCCGCTACAACGCTTTGTTGACGCTTGACCTTCCCATTGAACGTACGGCTGAGGTGGTATCCTACCGCGAGAGCATTCTTGGATTAGAGCAATCCGTGCGTAATTTACAAAACCTTGAAGACTCGATCAAACTGGATGTAAGAAACGCCTTGCGGAACCTCCAGCAAGTGCGCGAAAGTTTGCGCATTCAGGAGCAAGCTGAGGCGTTGTCCGCCCGCCGGGTCGCGATGACCGATTTGTTGTTAGAAGCGGGGCGCGTCGAAATTCGCGACTTGGTTTCAGCCAAAGAAGATTTGCTGAGTTCACAAAATTCGCTGACGGCCGCTCGCATTGATTACCGGATCACAGAATTAGAACTACAACGGGATTTGGGCCTCCTGCTCGTTGATGAAACTGGCTTATGGAGCGAAATCCCTCCAGAGGAGTTGAGTGATGTCTAAACACGGTCGCAATCAAGAAGGGTTCGTAAACCGTCCGTCCGTATGGTTGATGCTGATTGTATCCTGCGTATTGGCCGTTGGCGGGTATATGGTTTTTTCATCACAATTGGCTGACAGCGAATCATTAAATTACCCCATCTATGATGTACAGCAGGGGCCGCTTACGATCAGCGAATCCGTTGCGGGAACCATTCAAGCGCGAGACAAAGTCGTGATTGTGAATGATCTCGAAGGCCAAAGCACCATCCTGTATCTGATTCCTGAAGGGACCAAAGTCAAAGAGGGCGAACTGCTGGTTGAATTAGATTCGAGCTCGCTGCAAGACAGTTTGGTCGATCAGTCGATTTCCGTACAAAACGCCGAAGCCTCCTACATCAATGCGCGCGAGAGCCTCGCCATTATCGAGAGCCAGTCGCAGAGTGATATTGACCAAGCGAAACTCGTTTTTGATTTTGCGGTGTTGGATTTGCAGAAATACAAAGAGGGAGAGTATCCCAAACTGCTGGATGAGCGCGAGAGCGAAATTAAACTCAAAGAAGAAGAACTGTCACAAGCAAAAGAAACCCTGCGGTGGTCAGAAGTCTTATTTAATGAGAAATATCTTTCGCAGACAGTCTTTCAAAAAGATGAACTGGCCGCTAATCGCAGCAAAATTCAATTGGATATGGCGAAGGGCGATTTGAAACTGTTAGAAGACTATGAATACAAACGCCAATTTGAACAATTAAGCAGCGACGTCAAGCAAGCCGAAATGGCGCTTGAACGAACCAAACGCCAAGCCAACGCCAGCATCGTGCAAGCGTCGGCTGAATTGCAAGCGAAGTTGTCTGAGTTTGACCGGCAAAAAGGCAAGTTGGAAAAATTAGAAGACCAGATTGTGAAAGCGAAAATATATGCGCCTCAAGAAGGCTTGGTGGTTTATGCAACCAGCGTTCGCCAACGGCGCTTTGGAAATGATGAACCGCTGGAAGAAGGCCGCAATGTTCGGGAGCGTGAAGAACTTATTCATTTGCCGACAACCGCGTCTTATATATCCGAAGTTAAAATTCATGAATCTAGTTTGGAAAAAATAAATGTCGGTTTACCTGTCGTCATTACGATTGATGCGCTCCCGGGGAAAACCTACTACGGCCGAGTGAGCGTCATTGCGCCGCTGCCTGATTCACAAAGTTTCTTTAGCAACCCGGACTTGAAAGTGTATAACTCGCAAATTCTGATCGACGGCAACGGCGAAGATTTGCGCAGCGGGATGGGTTGTCAGGCGGAAATCATCATTGCTCAATTCGAGAATACGACTTACATCCCGGTGCAAGCGGTGTTGAAAGTCGGCGATCAGCCAACCGTGTTTGTTATGAACGGAAATGAAATGGAGCAACGCGCCGTTGAAATCGGCCCCGATAACAATCGGCTCATCCAAATTGCCAGTGGATTGAAAGAAGGCGAAAAAGTGGTGCTGACGCCTCCGCTCGCTGCCGGGGAAGTAAACAACAAAGAGCGAAACCAGAAATTAATTGATATTCCTGAAATGGCAGAAATCACGCCTGCGCCGAGTCGAAGTGCGGAACGTCGAGATCCACAAGCGGGGCAGCAGGGAGGTCGCGGCGACGGCGCTCCGGCAGGTGGGCCTCCAGGCCCCGGCGCGAATGTTGGCGGACCGGGCGGCGGACAGCGACCTAATTTAAACCCGGAACAAGTGGAAGAGATGCGCAAACGGATTGAAAATATGTCGCCGGAAGAACGCGCAGCTATGCAGAAGCGTATTCAACAAGGCCAGCAGGGCCAGCGCGGAGATGGTGAGCGAGGACAACGCGGCGGAGGCCAGGGCGGCGAAAGGCAGCGCGGCGCCGGCGGCGGACAAGAGCGTCAACCGCGTGAAGGCGAGAGCAATTGATGAATGCAACAGTGAGTAGCCAAGATGGGCTTGCGGCCCATTTAGAAGACGTGCACAAAATCTATATGATGGGTACGCAAGAAGTCCGCGCGTTGGATGGCGTAACCATCTCTTTTGAAAAAGGTGAGTTTTGGGCGATTCTCGGCGCTAGCGGTTCGGGAAAAAGCACCATGCTGAATCTGTTGGGCTGTCTCGACCGACCATCGCGCGGTAAGTATTTTCTTAGCGGGCATGACGTCAGTACATTGGATGATGATAGCCTGAGCGATATGCGCTTAACGCACCTTGGCTTCATTTTTCAGAGTTTTAACTTGATCCCTCAGTCTACCGTACAAGAAAATATAGAACTGCCTCTTTATTACAAAGGCTGGACGCCGGAAGCAAGCGCCGAACGGGCCCAATTCCTTGCTCAGAAAGTAGGATTGAGCGACCGCTTAGATCACCGCCCAATGGAACTCTCCGGCGGTCAACAACAACGCGTTGCAGTTGCGCGGGCGTTGTCGAACGATCCTGCGATCTTGCTTGCGGATGAACCGACCGGGAATTTGGATTCATCGACCAGCGTTGAAATTATGAAGATGTTGGCGGAACTGAACGAGCAAGGCAAAACAATCATTATGGTGACGCACGAACAAGATATCGCCGCCCATGCGCGTAAGCGTCTCTATATGAAAGACGGTAGAATTGAACGCATTGAAGGATAATGAACCATGTTGATTGACCGTTATATGCTCGAAATACAATTGGGCGTTAAAAATCTGTTGCTGCATAAACTGCGTTCATTTTTGACGATGCTTGGCGTGGTCTTCGGCGTGGGAAGCGTTATCGCAATGCTTGCCGTTGGAGAAGGCGCCAGCAAGGAAGCGCTTGATCGGATCCGAAAACTGGGTAGCCATAACATCATTATTTCATCAGAGAAATCCGTCGAAGAAGAATCGTCAACCAATTCGCGCGGCGGGTTTTTAAGCGCCTATGGTTTGCTCTACGAAGATGAACGGCGCCTTTCCGAAAGTTTTCCGAGCGTCAGTAAAACGGTCCCGGTCAAAGTTGTGCGCCGGGAAGGGCGGCTTGGAATGCGCGCGATGGAACTTCGTATTATTGGGACGACGCCGAATTGGTTCGAACTGGTGCAGCGCCCTGTTGTCGCTGGGCGCATCATTGTTGACCGCGATTTTGAAACCAAAGCGAACGTCGTTGTGTTGACGGAACACGGCGTACGGAAACTGCTTGCGACAAGGAACACCGTCGGGCAGGCGGTTCGGTTGGGCGGTGAATATTTTGAAGTCATCGGGATCACTCAAAACGCGGGAATGATCGGCGGCGATATCCAAACTCCTGATCAGGAAATTGATGCGTATGTTCCTCTCAATGTCGCGCGGGAGCGCTTTGGCGACATTTTCTCAAAACGGGTTGCGGGGTCGTCCACGCGCGAAAAGGTGGAACTTCATCAAATTATCGCCGAAGTTCGTTCCGTCGATGAAGTTGAACCTACTGCCGCTGGAATCGAAGCGATGTTGAAGCGGTTCCACAAAAAAGTTGATTATAAAATGAGCGTGCCATTGGCGTTGTTGCGCCAGGCGGAAGCGACAAAGCGCACGTTTAATATCGTTCTGGGTTCCATTGCAGGCATCAGTTTATTGGTCGGCGGAATCGGAATCATGAACATCATGCTGGCGTCGGTTACAGAACGTACGCGCGAAATCGGCGTACGCCGCGCCATCGGCGCGAAGAAGAAACAAATTATATTTCAATTTCTAATTGAGACGGTTGTGCTTTCAACCACAGGCGGTTTGATCGGTATGGGTATTGGCATTTTGATTCCCTGGTTGATTACGTATTTCGCCGACATGCCGACCGTTGTGACATTTTATAGCCTGTCTTTATCGCTGGGCATCAGTATGGGCGTCGGGATTTTATTTGGCATTTACCCCGCCATTCGCGCCGCCAATCTGGACCCCATCGTTGCGCTGCGGCACGAGTAAGCAATCATGCCGCGACCATCTATTCTGCCTCCCTATTTCATCTCAAAGAAAAAATCCCTCAGAGAAATATCTTTGAGGGATTTTATTTTCATACCAACAACAAAAACGGACCATTGGATATTTTTTACAAATTCAATTGAGATTTTGCTGCATGAGGCATGGGTACAACTCTGCTCGCTTCAGTGCGGGCTTTCATGCCCTCATACAGCAATGTCATTTATTTAAGGAGTGGCAAGGGCAAGGCTGAATAAAATGAAGCCAGCCCTTGAAATATTGTTTGAATGTATCGCTTTATTTGTGCTGTTTTGAAATCCCCCCTGGCGCTTTCAGCGCCGTCCTCCCTTAAAAAAGGGGGCTAAAAGTCTTAAGTCAATGTTATTGCCCTATTGCACAGGCGCTCCCCGAGTTACACCCATGCCTATACCGGATGAACCAAAAAGAATGAGTTTATTTGATGGGAAAATTATAAAAGAGGAGAGGATTTCTATTTCCGTTGCAACGAAAAAGGGCGTTTTCCCGTTAAAGAAAACGCCCTTTTTATTACAGATTTTCTAAAGCCGAATTAGATCGTCCAGCCGTTGTGATATTCAGGTTTAAGGAACGGTTCCGCTTTATCAGTATTGGTGGCTTTCATGTTTTTGCCGTCCCAATACAATTTCTCGCCAGAGCCAATGGCTGCGTTTCCTAACATCGCCATTTCTGTTAAGAAGCCGCCGTATTCAAAGCTTGCGCTGGCTGGTTCGCCGCCTTTGCAGGCGTCTACCCAATCGCGATGGTGACCCTTGGAGCGCACAATTGTTTTCGCTGGCCGCTTGTAATTTTCGTTGAGCGAATGAGGCAACAAGACCGGATCGCCGGCCCAACCGGGGCACATGATTTTGCCTTTGCTGCCGACGAACAATATGCCTTGGCCGCCGCCCACCAGTTCTTCACCTGGAGCGAGTTCTTCCGGCAGACTGGGCATCATTTCCGTATACCAGGTCAATTTCACTGGCGGCATGTTTCCGCGCGCCGGGAAATTGTAGTAAACCATCGAAGCCAGCGGGAAGGTGAAATCTGTGTTCCCATATTGCGTGGCTTCCACGGTGGTCGGGTGGCCTAGTTCAAGCGCGTAGAACGCTGGGTCCGCGTTGTGACAGAAGAAATCGCCCATGGAACCGGTGCCGAAGTCCCACCAGCCGCGCCAGGTGTATGGCGTGTAATCAATGTTATAGGGGCGCTTTTTGGCGGGCCCAAGCCACAGGTCCCAATCAAGACCTTCGGGGACAGGCTGCGCTTCCGGGAAGCCTTCGCGGCGTCCAACGCGCGCGCGGCTTTTTGTCCAGGCGTGTACTTCTCTCACTTCGCCAATGGCGCCGTCTTGAATCCATTCTTTTGTGCTGCGGAGGCCTTCGCCGCTGTGGCCCTGGTTGCCCAACTGGGTTGCGACTTTGTTTTTCTTGGCGCATTCAGCCATCATACGGCATTCATACACCGTACGCGCCAGCGGTTTCTCGCAATACACGTGCTTGCCAAGGTTCATCGAATCCATGGCTGTGATCGGGTGGGTGTGGTCAGGCGTCGCGACGATGCAGGCGTCGATTGATTTCTCGTTTTCAAGCATTTCGCGGTGATTGATATAGACTTTGCACTTGGGGTAGTCTTTGGTTGAATCATCCGACTCATAGCGAAGATCGACAATTTCTTTCGCCGGGCCGCGTCCCCAGGTTCCGCCATAATAAAACCGACTGTAGTCGTTAGACTCAGTCACATCACAAATGGCCATCACCCGGCAGTCTTTTTGGCGGATAATTTCTTTCATGTTTTGCGTTCCGCGACCGCCGGTTCCAATAACGGCTACGTTCAGTTTGTCGCTTGGCGCTACGTTGTCCGGGCCGCCCAACACATAGCGGGGGAGCACCATCACTGATGAGATGGCTGCGCTGCCGTGTATCATTGCCTTACGTCTTGAAATTTTTTGCTGAGATGTTTGTGTCCTTTTCGTCGATTTCATTCTTCCAGCCTCCCAGACTGTCATACTTTGGGATTTACGAATCACGGTACTATCATACCAAATCTGAGAGCCTTTTCTATCCAATTGAACCGTTTTTGCTTTGCGCGAAAATCTGTGAAAAATAGTAATCGCTATCAAAACTCTAGCAACCACTTATAGAAGCCATCTCATCAATGCTTGGTCTTTGGTTGCGTACGGCATGGGGACAGTTTTGCTCGCTTCCTTATGCGCAGGCGCTCTCAGAGTTGCACCCGTACATGACTTATTTTTCAATTTTTGATATATCGGAAACCATTTGCCTAATCAATAGTATGGTCATCCATCAATGTAAGTAATCACTTACAGGATGAACCAAAATATTCAAAAATTATCAATTTCATTAATAGAAATTGACGATACTATCAGTTCTGTACATTTATCACTCTATTGTTATTTTCACGCTTGCTAGTTCATGAAATATCCGTATAACAATTACATGACATTCTTAAGGATTGAATCGACTTAGTTTCTTAGTTTCTTGCATTGTTATTTCAAACCGGAATAACGCTTTCTCTTGGGGATATGAAATGAAAAATGGTTTTACATTAATTGAATTGCTCATCGTCGTCGCCATTATTGGAATTCTCGCAGCGATTGCTGTACCTAACTTTTTGAATGCGCAACTCAAAGCGCGCATCGCAGCCACCGAAGGCAACATGAAAGCCATCGGTACTGCGCTTGAGATGTACTCGATTGATTACGGTAAGTATCCCAACACCTATCTGCCCGACTCCGTAACATTTATTAATCCGCGCATCATCCGTTTTCGCCGATTGACTACGCCCGTCGCATATATGTCAGCGAGCGTACGCGACGTTTTCAATACAGTCGATTTTCAAGAAAACGCCGTCTACCCGTTCTGGGGACCCGACACGATGGACCATCGAAGGATGGGGACCTGGTTTGACGATCCATCAATGGCGACATATAAAAATCAAAAGGGCGGTTGGGCCATCATGAGTTTTGGTCCCGACCTCGATTTTGAATCAACGGAAAAGCAATACTTGTTATGGTTTAATTTAACGAATGGATTAAACAGCGACGGTGACATTTATCGCGTCGGCCCTTGATGTGAAGTTAAATCTAATTTGGTTGTTACTATCTCTTTGGAGGATGGACATGATGAAACCGTTTTATACTGCTTGTTCACTTTTACTGCTCACATGCTTCGCGACCGCCTCTTGGTCTCAACTCGACGAATCAAAGTTAACCTGGAAACCCGACCGGGGCGTCTCACTGAACGGTTATAGCAATTATTATGAAGTCGAACCGAGTTCAGACTTTGACGTATTTGCAATCACCGTCGAAGCCTGGGTGAAATTTCGCGACAACGGCGGTCAGCAACAAGTGGTCGGGCGCGGATCTGGCAGCCAGTTCTTCACCCATTACGCCAACAATGGAAACTACCGTTTTCTGGTTGAAAACGTCGGCGTCGATTACGGCCTCGCCGAAATTGAAGTCCCTCCGGTTGATACTTGGGTGCATATAACAGGAACCTATGATGAAAATATGGTTCGCCTGTATTACAACGGCGTATTGGTTGCAGAAACCGAACACCCCGGCGTAATGAACGGCGGCGACGTCCCTATTTTAATTGGAGCGCTTTCACCCGGTGAACGCCATCTCAATGGATTAATTGAAAACATTCGCATCTGGGACAAAAGCCTGTCGCAAGAAGAGATCGACCAACTACTCTCGACGGCGCCAACTGATGAAGATATTGATGCGATGAAGAGCAACGGCTTGGTTTCGTATTGGAGTTCCAGCGCCTCATCCAACGGTGAATTGACGGATATGGCGGGCAACCATAATGCTGTTCTTAAAGAATTCACTCTGGATGAAAGTCAACTTTCGTTTAAGCCGGAAGGCGGTATTTCATTTGATGGAAAAAGTACTTACATTCAAATTGATGACGTTGCAGACTTCAATGTATCCGCGTTTTCCGCTGAGGTTTGGGTTTACTTTGACGCATCATTTCAAAATCAGGTTTTCATGAACCGCGGTGGCGCTCCATCTGACTTTACGTTTTACCTTTATGATCGCGTTCGCTTTTTGACGCAAGATGCAAGCAGTTACAGCCACGCGAATGGCCTCGTTCCTCCAGCGAAGACTTGGGTTCATATTGTCGGGACATTATCGGAAGACGGAACCAAGCGGCTTTATTACAACGGCATCCTTCAACATGAAATCACCAGTTCTCCGAATCCAACGAACAATGACGATACGCTTTATCTTGGCGCACTAGAGCCGGGCAGCCGCCATCTCGACGGTCAAATGGAGAACATGCGCTTCTGGGGCAAAGCGTTGAGTGAAGAAGAAATTCTCGCTTTGCTGCAAACGCCTCCTGAAGAAGAAGACATCCCCGCGATGGTCAGCAATGGCTTGATCGCATATTGGGCGCTCCGGTCGGTAGACGGAACGACGATCGCAGACTTGAGCGGCAACGGTCACGACGGCGCGGTGAGCGCATTTGAAATTGATAAAAGCCATCTCACCTTTTCTCCAGGAGACGGCATTCATTTTGACGGCGCCAATACATACGCGCTCTATGAAGATCCGACGCCGTTTGACATTGACCTCATCACCGTCGAAGCCTGGGTCAAACTCGCGCCTATTTTTCAACTGGTAGATATCGGCAATCGCAGCATCGTCAGCCGCGCAGGCCTCGATGTTAGTTTTTCATTATATGGCAGTAATTCCTTCGGCAACCGGCTGCACTTCCAGATGGGCCCGTTTGGCGACGCCGCAGCGCCCATGCCGCCGTCGGATGATTGGATTCATGTTGCGGGAACCTACGACGAAACGACGCTCAACCTCTATTACAACGGCGTATTGGTTGATAGCGTCAATGCCCCCGGCATCATTGATTGGCCGGACGGCCCGGTTTTCTTCGGAGCGTTTTCGCCAACATCGAGTGTATTTGAAGGCTCAATGGACTACATTCGCATTTGGGACCGCGCATTGTCTGAAAGCGAAATTCAAGAATTACTTGCGACCTCGCCAGCAGATGAAAATATCTCGCAAATGGCGCAAAACGGGCTAATCGCTTACTATTCATCCAGCGCAGCGACCGATGACATGCTTGAAGATTTGAGCGGTAACAATATCAACGCTTCGTTGATCGGGTTCTCACCCGTCGCCAACTGGAGCCTGTATTAATCAATGAACCAGCGCTGCATAATGATAGATACAATCATGAGGAGGCGGCCATTCGCCTCCTCTTTTCATGCGCGTTTCGTCATCAACTGTAAGGAGAACTGATATGATTTCTTTTCGCAAATTCCATCGCCATTTGATTCTACTTTTCCTATTGCTTTTGTTCCCTGCGTATTTGTATGCTCAGGATGGTTGGACTCCAACCAATGGAATCGAATTCAACGGATCGAACCAATATATTCAAGTTGACGCGCTCAATGGCTTTCAAGGCAACGAGTTTACCTTAGAAGCCTGGATTCAACTCAACCACAACGACGGCAGCCAGATTTTTATGAACCGGGGCGCCGCCAGCGAAGAATTCACCTTCTATTTATATGATGGAAAAATACGGATGCTGACGCAAGATCAATCCGGCTATTCACACGCCAACGCCGATCCTCCTCCAGCGGGCGAATGGTTTCATTGCGTCGGCGTTTATAAAAATGACGGAACAAAACAACTGTTTTATAATGGTGAATTGAAGGCGACTACACGCGGCGCCCATCGCCTGTTGCAAAATGATTCGCCGCTCACCATCGGGGCCTTTTTGAACGGTTTCATAACGGAACGCTTTCTCGATGGGCGTATGGAAAACATTCGCATTTGGAACCGCGCTCTCCCGCAAGAAGAGATTAACGCGCTAGCGAAAGCAGACCCAAGCAATGACAATTTGACGGTGTTGCGCGAGAATGGAATGATTGCCTACTGGTCTTCGCGAACGCTTCACGGAGACACGATTCAGGACCTCAGTAGTTACAACAACCACGGCAAATGGATTGAGTCGAAACCCGCCGAATTAATCGTTAAAACCCTCCCGGCGCAAGGCTACCAAGGCATCTGGTATAGTAACCAGCCTTCCGATGACGAATACCGATATAAATACAGCGGCGGGCTGGGGACTTACTGCGCCAAACATCGCCACCACGCGCAGTATGCGCCCGAAGTGAATAAAACCTTTTTCGTCTATGGCGGAACCAAAGGCTATCGCGAAACAAATGCGTTGCTGATGATGGTTTCGTATTATGACCATGCGAGCAATCAACTCGCCCGCCCGGCTATCCTGCAAGAAAAAGGTACATCAGACGCGCACCACAATCCCGTACTTGAAATTGACCCGCAGGGCCACTTGTGGATTTTTGCCAGTGCGCACGGCGGTAAAGACGGGTTCATCTGGCGCAGCGTAAATCCCTATTCAATTGATGAATTTGAGTTGATTGAACAGAAAGAATTCACTTACCCGCAACCGCGCTTCGTCCCTGACTTTGGGTTCATGTTTTTATTTACGAAATACACGGGCGGTCGAGAGATGTACGTCAATACCAGCGCTGACGGTTTGCAATGGGGCGCTGATAAAAAAATCAGCGGCTTCGGCGGACACTATCAGGCCAGCGAACAACACGGCGCCGTGCGTGGAACGGCGTTTAACTATCACCCGCCCGTAGGCGGTCTCAATGCACGGACGAACATCTATTACATGCAGACGAAAGACTTTGGCGAAACCTGGACGAACATCCAGGGCGAGACGCTGCAAATTCCACTCGACAAGCCAGACAACCGCGCGTTGGCGCACGACTACCAGGCGGATAAAAAACTGGTCTATCTCAAAGACCTGATCTACGATCCGAGCGGTAATCCGGTCATCTTTTACACACTCAGCGACGGTTTTGAATCCGGCCCGGAGAACGGCGAACGCATGTTGACCATCGCCCATTGGGTGGGCGACGAATGGCGCTTCCATTCCGTCGCCGCCGTCGATCACAATTACGATATGGGGTCGCTTTGGATTGAGCCGGGCGGCGCATGGAAGATGATTGCGCCTACGGAACCCGGCCCGCAAGCCTATTGCACCGGCGGCGAAGTCGCCCTGTGGCAGAGCGACGATGAGGGAGAACACTGGCGCAAGGTCCGCCAACTTACCTCTGGCAGCCCGCGTAATCACACGTATGTTCGCCGCGTTTTAAATGCGCATCCCGATTTCTACGCCTTTTGGGCGGACGGCGACGCGCTTAAGCCTTCGATTTCGCGGCTGTATTTTTGCAACCAATCCGGCGACCGCGTTTGGATGATGCCGCCGGAAATGACCAGCGACTTACAAGCGCCCGAATTGTACCTCGCTTCCGAAGTGAAGATGCATTAATTCAAACCAAATGTCCCCCCCGCCTTAGAAATGGGGCGGGGGGGACATTTTTTATCGTAAATCCCTTTACCTAACTAATAAACCACGAACGGCTCAAACAAGCCATAGCCGATGGTGTCGTATTGTTCGCCTGCGGGCTGTCCGCCTTTGGGGTTTTGATGAAACGCGCTGGGCCATGCTCTGCCGCGCATCTGTCCTGCGTGATGCGGTCCCAACAGGTTTTTGAGGCTTCCCATTACAACAACCGAAACCGTATTCTCGCCGCGTTGTAGCGCATCGGTGATGTCGAGACGATAGGGTTGCCAAAGAATATTGCCGACTGCCTTGCCGTTTACTTCGACGCGTACCGCTGTACCGAGCCAATTGGGCAACTCGACATAATGTTGCGACTTATCGTTAGCGCCGAGCGTGTAGGTTTGTTCATAGGCAACCGCGTCTGAATAAAACGGAGCGCCCTGTTGGTTCCATGCGCCCGGTTGCAACGGCTGGGGCGGCGTGACGGCGTAGCCGTTTTCAACCGACTTCAAATTGAACTCGCCGAAGAGGTAAGCCGGTTCCGCTTCCATGTGGAGCGAGAATGGTTTCGCAGCCGTCGTGATAATATTCTCACCGTTCTTAAGCCATTCCGGTTTGATGGAATAGACAGTAAACGCGCGGTCAATGCGCCATTCGCCGGGATTGGGTTTCACAACATGGTTATTGATTGTCACTGTATAGAAGCCGCCGCGTTCGACGACAAACTCCAACGCGGGCATGTCGTTGAAGCCTTCAATGGTAAATGGGTATTGAAACTCGAAACCGGAATCCGCGGGGAAGTGGTCGCGCTTGAGGATTTCATCTTTGAATTGCACCGCGTTGTCCCACGGGTTTTTGTCGAAGCCGTGCGCTTTGTAGACGGCGGTTTGTGCGTCATAAAAATACGCGCCCTGTTGTTTGCTTCCGTTGACTTCATAGTTGACGTAATCGAGGGTGAGCACGTTGGCGTCTTGCCGCGCAATCCGCATTTCACCAGAGGGTGTAAGCGGCTTTGATTTTTCTTGCCAGGTTTGGGGCGCGACTGTTTGGTGATTGGGCTTGTTGTTATACACCGCAAACAAGGCGCTGCCTGCGGGCGGCAAATTAAAATCAAACGATACCGCGCCGCCGTCTTTTGTATAATCAGCCGTTTCAATTTTCCCGGTTACAGCGTTCCAGTGTTCAGCGTAGGCGCCGTTGATTGTTGCGCTGCCTTTTGATGAATCTTCGAGACTGGTGTTGATGAGAAATACCAATTTGCCGTCGTCCAGGTCGCGGGCGAAATGAAAGACGCGGCCTGCTTCTGGCGCGTCGGCGTCGATGACGACGCCAGCGTTGCCCCAGCGTTGCGCCAGTTGTTCGGCGGTGAGTTTTTCGTCGGTCCAATTATCGCCTGCGTGTTTTTTTATTTCTTGCGCGGCGTCGCTTTTGGTTCCGCCTTCATAGGTTGGGACGCCGACGTAGCTGACAATCGTCCCGCCGTTGGCGGCGAATGTTTTTAATAACTCAATGGTGCTTGTTTCTAATGCTTCTAGCCCTGGTGGAAGTACAACAACATCATACGCGCATTGCCCGACGATAAGTTGCTTGCCTTGCGCCTTGGCGATCTCCGCCATCACGGGTTCGCTGCCCAGGTCGAAGGCGATTTGCTTCGCGCCCAGTTCTGTGACATAAGATTGGAACTCTGCGCCCAGGTGATTGAGTTTTTCGCCCTGGCTGCCGCTCCAGTTATACATCCACATGGTGACGGTCGGCTCAATGACGAGAATCGGCGCGTCGGCTTTCCCGGCGGAAAGCGCCCACGACAAGCGGCCAAAGTAATCCATTGGAATATGAAACGCATCCCAGAAGGGCTGGTGATACGAGAACGATTGCGGATGGTCGCGCTTTCTGGCGCCCATGATGGTGTAATAACTCAGGTGCGGGTTCATCAGATTTACGCCGCCCGCAAACAGGTGGTCGCCGATTCGTTTGACGTCTTCCAGGCGCAAATCCCAGCCGCCGGCGCCGTAGGTTTCACACAAACGGCGGGTGCGGCCCAATTGGTTGGCAATACTGTCGAGTTCTTTATTGGCGCGGTAGTTGCCGAATTGCGCATTGGCGCTTTCGCTGTATTCGTTCATCAAGCAGTCGATGCCGGGCCATTGCTGCCAGCGATAAAAACTCATGATGTCCGGGTTGTGGTTCAAATGGGGCCAGCCGTGTTCCCAGACGTGGCCTGTTAAAGCAATGCCGCGTTCGGCGCATGCTTTGGAATACGGTTCCACAAAATTATCTATAAACAATTGAAGAATGGTTGCCGAATAATCGTGCCGCACCTTGCGCCAGTCGCCCACGTCGCTGTGGATGGACGGCAGGCAGTCGAGAATGTTGTAACCCCAACGCGCCTGAAACGCTGGCGGGACCATCGACGACCAAGCGCCTGCGACTTGCGGCTCGTCGGTGAAAGACGCCAGCACGGTTTTTCCATAGAGGTCAGACAAGACGGAATCGTACGCGTCGAAGGTGAGGTCAAGAAAGCGCTTCGATACGTCAGGGCGCATGACGTCAACATACGTCTTGCCGCCGTACCAGGGCGACGGGCCGGGGTATTGTTCTGTATAAAGGATGTAGTCGCCCTCGGCTAAATTTAGGTCCGCTGCGGAAAGCGTTTCGCCTTTTGGGATCGTAGGCAGTTCGACCCGTTGATATGCGCCGGTTTTTTTATCAGCAATTTTGTATAGTGCAATTGCAGTTGAATTGAGTTCGAGCGTTTTTATCTGTTCTGCGCTGATGTCTTGACGGCGCAACGAAACCTGCCCCGAGCCGGGAATCTCATCGGGGACATGACCGCCCGCGAAGCCGGACGGATAACTGTTTTCATCATAAATGTAAGTCACCATGCCGCGCTTGGCGGATTCATCCGCAGTGAAGCGCCACATCTCAAGCCAACGGTCAGACAGATAGGGCGTAATTAAACCGGGGCGGGGATGAACAAAGACGCCGCCGAAGCCGCCCGCTTTGAATTCGTCTAACTGGAGCGCAAGTTCTTTTTCTTCCATGTCGCCGTTCCATGTGTAGAGCGGGGCGGGGCGATACGCGGCTGGCGGGTCGGCGAAATGTTCAAGCGCCTGTTTCAGCGAAGTGATTTTCACATCGCCCGGATTGGCATGAGTGAATAACGCGCTGGCTGTAATCAGGATGCTAAAGAAGGTAGTAAAAAGAACTTTCATTGAAGCGTCTCCCTGTTAATCAAAGATGATGGCTTATGTAGTATGCGGCTGTGTACGGAATGACAGCGCAATTGTCTAGGATTATTTCATAGATTTACGATAAAGTGGATAGGGAGTATCTGTTTAGGGAAAAAATGAAGTTATTTCGAAAACTGAGTGTTTTTTTTACTTGGTTTTTGGCGTGGGTGCAACTCTGCTCGCTTCAGTGCGGGCTTTCAGGCCCTATGCACAGGCGCTCCCAGAGTCGTACCCATATAACTTACGATATGACCATAACGACGCGCTGCAAGACTAGGCGGGATGGATCGTGAGCATTCCCTCTTAAGCAAACCACCTATCATCCCGACCCGAATTTTGATTGAATAGAGACCGAGATGCGTAAGCCAAAGTTCTCTATCCAGCATTACTGGTTGTTGTCTTGGCGGAGGAGTTAGATCATGACAAAAAAGAGTCATCAAATTACGCGACGAAATGTATTGAAATACACAGCGGGGGCCGGTTTGTTCATCGTATCGTCTAGCGTCATTGGGCGCGGCGCTGAGCCTCCCAGCGATAGATTGGACATCGGGATTATCGGCGCAGGCGGACGCGGCGGACATAATGTAAAACAGTTCGGCAAGCAAAATATTATTGCATTGTGCGACGTGGACCAAAATCAGGCGGCTGACTCATTCAAACGATATGAGAAACAACCCAAATATACTGACTTCAGGCGGATGCTTGATAAACACCAGGAACTCGACGCTGTTGTTGTGAGCACGCCGGACCATACCCACGCGGTCGTCGCAATGAACGCAATCAAGCGCGGTTTGCATGTTTATGTCGAGAAGCCATTGGCCCATACGATTCATGAAGTGCGGGCGCTTCGCAAAGCGGCGCAAGAGAACAAGGTCATCACGCAACTGGGCAATCAAGGACATTCCTATGATGATATGCGCCAAATTCGCGAATGGATTGATGACGGCGCCATCGGCCAGGTAACCGAAGTGCAGGCATGGTATAGGCAACCGTACGGCAATGGACAACCATTACCCGATAGCAGACCGCCTGTTCCAGAAACGCTGGATTGGCAGCAGTGGCTGGGGCCGGTTGCTGAGCGTCCCTATCATTCTGAATACTTGCCGGGGAAATGGCGCAGTTGGTCGGCTTTTGGAACCGGCGTGTTGGGCGATTGGGTTTGTCATATTCTCGACCCGAGCGTGTGGGCGTTAGAGTTAGAGGCGCCGGTCAGCATCCAAGCGAAAAATGGCAATAACGATTATTCGCCTGAACGCTTTCCTGTTCAATCTGAAATCACTTATGAGTTTGCTGCGCGCGGCGACAAGCCGCCCGTAAAAGTGACTTGGACGTATGGTAAAGAACTCAATTTGCCTCAACTTAAAAATGTTGAATTAGATGATTGGAACCAAAAAGCGGGCGCTCTGATTATTGGAGACAAAGGGTGCATCTTACACGGTTCTCACGGTGGAGGCGGCGCGAAGTTGTTGCCGGAGTCATTACGAAAAGAATATAAGGACCCTCCACAAAAATATCCCCGCGTAGAAGGCGGTCACCATGAAGAATGGCTTCGCGCTTGTAAGAGCGGTGAACAAGCCGGTTCCAATTTTGAATATGGCGGGCCGCTTTCAGAACTTGCGCTGCTCGGCGTTATCGCGACCATCTATGACGAGGAGAAACTGAAATGGGATCGTGAAAAATGCGTGTTCACAAATCACAAAAAAGCCAATCAGCATCTCGAGATTGAGTATCGACCAGGATGGAAACTCTGAGTAAGTTATTTTATAGTGGTTGCCAGAACACTGTGCGGATTGAGTTTTCGTAACGGTATCTATCGCTGAGCCCCTGCCTGCGGCAGGCAGGCTACGGGCGCGCTTTACGCACATATTTTTGACAAACGCTCTAATTGTTTCAATTGGCGGTGAATGAATCACTGCCTTTTTATAAAAACGAATGAGAAGGTGATTTGGATGAAGATAGATGCCAAGAAAATACAAAGAGAAGATTCAAATCTGACATCGTTCAATATCAGCCGACGCCGTTTGCTTCAAACTGGTGCGGCGAGTTTGGCTATGTCGGCGTTGAATGCAGAGGTATTCGCAGCCGCAGCGAATACGCCAAAGCGGGTTGGGCTGATCGGGGCCGGGTGGTATGGACAAAGCGACCTGTGGCGCCTCATGCAAGTCACGCCTGCCGAAGTTATATCCATTTGCGATCCCGATACACGCATGTTAGCGGGAGCGCTCGAAATTCATGGGCAACGGCGGCCGGATGCAAAAACGCCGCGCACCTACAACGACTACCGCGAAATGCTGAAAGAAAACGAACTCGATATCGTTCTGATCGGTTCGCCAGACCATTGGCATGCGCTGCAGATGATTGATTCGGTCAAAGCCGGGGCGGACGTCTATGTGCAAAAACCCATCAGCGTTGATGTGAGTGAAGGCGAAGCAATGGTCGCCGCCGCCCGGAAATACAACCGGGTCGTACAAGTCGGTACGCAGCGAAAAAGCACGCCGCACCTTATTGATGTGAAAAAACAAGTGATTGATGCTGGCCTGCTTGGTACGATTGGGCATGTCGAGATGTGCTGTTATTACCACATGCGCGCGAATGACAACCCGCCGCTTGAGCCTGTGCCTGATTTTCTTGATTACGAGATGTGGACCGGCCCGGCGCCGTTGCGGCCCTATGACGGTTTGCCCCATCGCCGCTGGTGGCGCACGTTTTCGGAATACGGCAACGGCATTGTAGGCGACATGTGCGTACACATGCTTGACACGGCGCGTTGGATGCTTGACCTGGGCTGGCCGAACCGGATCACGTCAACAGGCGGAATTCTGGTGCAGAAAGACGGCAAGTCGAATATTTCGGATACGCAGACCGCTACGTTTGAATATGATAAATTCAACGCAGTCTGGCAACATCGCACCTGGGGCAGCTCGCCCGATCCTGATTATCCCTGGGCTGTTTTCATATACGGCGATAAAGGAACGCTGAAAGCCAGCACCATGCGCGCCGATTTCATCCCGAATGGAAGAAACGCCAAGCCCATTCATTTTGAATGTTTATATGAACGTGAAAAATATCCCGAAGATGTGAAAGAAAAAGATATCGAATTAAATGCGGCGCCGGCAACGAGGCTGCACATGCTCGATTTTCTCGCCGCGATTGAAAACCGCAGCCGACCTGTCGCCGACATCGAAGCGGGCCACATATCAACCGCGAGTTGCATCATGGCGAACCTCTCAATGGAATTAGGGGGAAGGCCGTTTGTCTATGACCCCAAAAAGAAGATCGTTGTCGGCGATGATGAAGCCACGCGGTTATTGAATCGACCATACCGTTCTCCCTGGCAGCACCCGGGCGTTGCCTAATTAACGGCTCTTGATTGCATGTCACCGCATCGTATCTGTTCAAGGTACGATGCGGTGTTGATTGTTAGAGACGATACTATTGGTAGACGGCGGCGTAATTTTTCTGTAAAATAGCTATTGGTCTATCTTTGAATTTCTTTGCTATCTCATACCACTCATACCTTGAAAAATACAACGAAGGAGCTATTCATGCGCCAATTTTCTGTTTTACTTTTCATTTTTCTACTGAATATTCCAACGTACGCAGGCCCGGTTTATGACCTGGTTGTTTATGGAGGTACTTCATCAGGCGTAATTGCAGCCGTGCAGGCAAAGCGCATGGGAGCAAGCGCGATCATCGTTTGCCCTGACATTCATCTGGGCGGCCTTACCAGCAGCGGCTTGGGCTGGACTGACAGCGGCGACAAATCCGCCATCGGCGGGCTGGGTCGCGATTTTTATCACCGCGTATGGCAATACTACCAGGAGCCGGATGCCTGGAAATGGCAATCCCGCGATGAATACGGCAACAAAGGCCAAGGTACGCCCGCCATCGACGGCGATGCGCGCACCATGTGGATTTTTGAACCGCACGTCGCCGAGCAAGTATATGAAGACTACGTCAAAGAGTATGAAATCCCCGTCATTCGCGACGAATGGTTGAACCGCGAACCGGGCATGGGCGTGAAGGCGGAAAACGGTCGCATCCAATCCATCACCATGCTTTCCGGCGCGGTTTATGAAGGGCGCATGTTTATTGACGCAACCTACGAAGGCGACTTAATGGCCGCCGCTGGCGTTGATTATCATGTGGGGCGTGAGTCGCGCCGCGTCTATGGCGAAACCTGGAACGGCGTCCAGGTCGGCATCCTTCATCACAGTCATTGGTTTAACAAAGACCTCGATCCTTATGTGACCCCCGGCGATCCGACCAGCGGATTGCTGCCGCGTATCAGCGCCGCTTCGCCCGGTAAACGGGGAGAAGGCGATAAGCGCATCCAAGCCTACTGCTACCGGATGTGCCTCACCGATGTTGATGAAAACCGTATCCCGTTTCCCAAGCCAGAAGGGTACGATCCATTTCAATACGAACTGCTTCTGCGTAATTTTCAAGCAGGGTGGAACAGCGTCTTCGGGAAATTTGACCCGATCCCCAATCATAAAACGGACACCAATAATCATGGCCCATTTAGTACAGACAACATTGGCTACAACTATGAGTATCCCGAAGGGTCGTATGAGGTGCGCCGCGAAATATTAAAAGAGCATCAAACTTATCAAAAAGGGCTCATGTACTTCATCGCCAATGACCCCCGCGTACCAGACGGCTTACGCCAGCGCATGGCGCAATGGGGATTGCCCAAAGATGAGTTTCTTGACAACGGCGGTTGGCCTCATCAAATCTATGTTCGCGAAGCCCGCCGCATGATCGGCGAGTATGTAATGACCGAGCAAGATTGTCTGGATGAACGAGTCACGCCTGGTTCCGTCGGCATGGGTTCCTACACCATGGATTCACACAACGTGCAACGCTATGTGAAGCCTGACGGCTTTGTGCAGAATGAAGGCGACATTGGCGTTCATCCGCCTCGCCCCTATGAAATTGCTTATGGCTCGCTGGTTCCCAAAAAAGAACAATGCGAGAACTTGTTGGTGCCAGTTTGCCTTTCATCCAGCCATATCGCATTCGGCTCAATTCGTATGGAGCCGGTATTCATGATACTCGGCCAGTCAGCGGCGACGGCTGCCATGATGTCGCTCGAAAGCGGTATCGCAGTGCAAGACTTGCCTTACGAACGTCTTCGCCAGCGCATGTTGAGCGATGGGCAGGTATTAGAATTACATGACCCATCCATGGTCCGCTCCAGTGAACTTCATGGCACGGTGGTTGACGATAAACAAGCCGACCGCAAAGGTAATTGGTCGATGAGTTCAAGCATCAAGCCGTATGTCGACGCGGGTTACTTGCATGACAGTAATGAAGACAAAGGGGAAAAGTCGGTTTCTTTTTCAACAAAATTAAATGACGGCGATTATGAAGTTCGCGTTTCCTATACACCGAATGCGAACCGCGCCAGCAATGTTCCGGTTGTGGTTACTCATGCCGAAGGTTCATCTCAGAAAGTCGTCAATCAAAAAAAGACGCCTGAGCATGATGATCTATTCACTTCGTTGGGCGTATTTCCATTTAATTCGCAAAAACCCGCAATCGTTGAAATCCAAACCAAGGGGACTAATGGACACGTCATTGCTGACGCTGTGCAGTGGCTCCCCCAAAATTGATAGAAAGGCTTTTGAGATGAAAAAGCATGTTGCAAACGGATTTACCTTGATTGAACTACTCATCGTCGTCGCCATCATTGGCATTTTAGCGGCGATTGCGGTTCCCAATTTTTTGAATGCGCAAATTCGGGCCAAGATTGCGGGCGTTCAAGCGGACATGAGAAATTTAGGCACGGCCATCGAAAGCTATCGGCTTGATTATAACAACGCGCCCCGCACTTGCGTTGAAGGGTTCAAAGACGGGCAATGCCAGGGCGGCCAGTTGACGCGCGCGCAACGGTTGGCCCAGTTGACCACGCCCATCTCATACATGTCGTCGGTTCCCGAAGATAAATTTAATACAGCAGTGCTTGAAGACGTCAGTACAGAATACATCAATACTTATCCCTATTGGGAACCTGGCTTCGCAGACACGTATCGCAATGAAAACGCCTTGGGGCGCCATTTTCCTGACCAACGGCATCCCAATAAACAGTGGGCGTTGATGAGTTACGGTCCCGACGGCGATTTTGAAGCCGCAGGCGGCGGCGACCTTGCGCCGTTTGAGGTGTCCAATGGCGTTTCATCCAATGGAGACATCATGCGGTTTGGCTTATAAATCAATAAATGATTCGTCACAGATACATTGACGAACGATTAAACCTAAAGGGAGGAATTGAAGATGGCAAGAAATTTATGGATGGTATTTTTCATTGGATTGGTTGCAACGGGGTTCGCGTACGCGCAAATGGAGCAGCCTTTCACGCCGGGCAATCTGGTTTTAGTCGATGCGGCGGATGATATGTTGATCGAGGTCGCTCTGCCTGGTTCGCCGGACGCAACCGAAGCGCAAGTTGTGCAAGTCATTCGTTGGGAACTGGGCGACACCAGCCGCCGTCGCCCCTTAGGCGTGACATTTGACCCAAATGGAACTTGCTATATTGGTCTGACCAGCGTTCCGACATCAGCGACCGAGGCGGTAGAGTTTCCTTCTGGCCGTGGTGAAATTCTGCGAATCTCATCAAACGGCGCCTTGGACTTTTTTATCTTAGACCCGGAAGTGACCAAAGGGACTTGGCTGAGTAGTTTCGCGCCGAATGAATTATTTTTGATGAGTAATGGTCCCAAACCTCCGTTTCCTTCGCACATGTTCCGTTATAGTTTTTCAGGGGGAGAAATCTCACAAATAACGCCATTCGACGTGACAGAAACGCCTCAAGGCAACGGCGACGGCGGCAGCGGAAAAGCGTTGATCTTGCCTGACGGCAGAATCTTGATTCCGAGTGAGACTGACTCGTGGATCAATATTTATAATGAATCAGGCGGCGCCGCAATTGATCAAATTCCGACGGAAAAAGCCTATCGCTCGCTGGCGTATCTCAAAGACTCTAATGAGATGTTGGCGATCCCGACCAGTAACAGTTCGGTTGACCGGATAGATATCGGCGGCAATATTCTTGGATCATTTGATTTTACCTTGGACGGTCTCGGCGGCGTTTGGAACTTCACCTTAATTGATGATGGGTCTGAACGGTTTATCGCAACCAACCACAATGGACCGGCTGGTTCAAATAGCCAGATATTTATTTATGATTCATCTGAACTAGAAGACCTTCCGTTCCCGCAGATTTTACAAATTGTGGGCTTGGAAAACTTTGGCGACGCTGATGGCTTTGCGAACCAATTGTTCGATCACGCCATTGTACCTGAACCATCAAATGTCAACATCTGGTCTTTGTATTAATCATTGATCGTTCTTCAAAATTAAGGCTGCTTGGATATTCCAGGCAGCCTTTTTTATTATCACAGTTGAATCAATCCGCATCACATTGGGCGGCGCGTTTAATAACCCGCCAAATGGTGATAGGGGTCGCGTTCGTCGCGGTCCAGCCAGTCGTTTGCTTCTGAATCATTGACGAATAACTCCCGCGCAGGGTCCCATTCTAATGTGCGCTTCAAGTGTCCGCTGATGTTGCATAAATGTGGAACGCTAATCGAGCGGTGTCCAATTTCCGCCGACGCGATAGGCGTTTCGCGGCTTTTAATGCAATCCAGCCAGTTTTGGAAATGGTCGTCGCTGACCTGGACGCGCTCGTCGCTGTCTTTTAGCGGTTCTTCAAGAATCGACCCCGGGGTTGAAATGACTTCGCCGCGCGAGACGAAAATTTCACCCTTTTCGCCATAAAAGGTCACGCCGTTTTTTCCTTTCCCGACCAACTGCGCCGAGATGCCGTTGGCGTATGTGTATGTAAAATCAAAATCGTACAACGTATTAAACGGTTGAGGATTGCGTTTGGCCTTGCCTTCAATTTTGACCGGGCCGGAACCGTCCATGCCAAGCCCCCATTGAATGATATCGCAATGATGAGCGCCCCAGTCCGTGACGTTGCCGCCTGAATAATCGAAGAACGAACGGAACTTCAAATGGCAGCGGCGTTCATTGTATGGAACTTTTGGCGCTGGCCCCAACCATGTTTGCCAATCGAGTTGGGGCGGGGCGGGGCTATTAGGCGGCATGTCGCTTGCTTTTCCGCCGCCAATCGCGGCTTGGGCTTTGAGGATTTTGCCCAAGCGCCCATTGCGTACATAATCGACTGCGGTGCGGAAAGTGCCTGCCGACCGTTGTTGGCTGCCGGTTTGAAAGACGCGCCCCGTCTCTTTGGTTTTGCGGGCGATATGGCGCCCCTGGTTGATGGTGAGGCTTAAAGGTTTTTCGCCATATACGTCTAATCCTGCATCCATCGCGTCGATATAGATTTTTGCGTGCCAGTGGTCAGGGACAGCGACCACAACCGCGTCGATATCGCCTCTGTCTAACACACGGCGGTAATCGTTATACGCTGCAACGGCGCCTTGGGGAGCCGGTTGTTGTTCAAGACGCCACCCATTGATAATTTGTGGCGCAGGCCGGTCAATGTCATACAAGTCATCAATGATCTGTTGCGCTCTCAACAAATGAACGCGGTCTACATCCGCTATGGCGGCGATGCGAATGCTGCCTTTCCGCAAATTTTCGCCAAGCAGCTGGTTGCCGCGTGAACCGATGCCGATCCAACCTAATACGATTTTATCGCTGGGAGCAGCGGCGAATATATGATTTGGAATCAACATTGGGGCTGCGCAAATTGCGCTCGTTTTAAGAAAGTTTCGGCGAGTTGATAATGATTTTGGCATGTTGTTTCCTCCGAATTAAATTACATCTGCCCTAAGCTTTAGCAGTCAAACTTTGATATTTCAGAGCATTAAAGATAGCAGAAATCAATTCAAACATAAATCGTTTCATTTGTTGAATCGTGGTATAATCCTATTATGTCGGAAAATGGAGGTCGCCGCCATGATGCTAGTCGGAAAAAAGCAGGCGATCGTCAATCAAGTCGCTCCTACCCCAATCCACGGACGCATGAACTACCGGGTGCATTACGTTTTAGACGATTTGCCCGGTGAGCCAATGGTCGCTCAGGTGGATAGCGAAGCGATTTATGCTGATGCGCAGGCAGGCGATCAGGTGCTCATTACGTTTGACAGCGGCGTAGCGATTCACATCATCAAGCAGATGTTCTAATTTGCGTCAGATTGCTGAATTTTGTTTTCCTGATTTTCAACACTCTCTTTCCGTATATTTTTTCTCAATTTTTGTCTTTAATATTCGTCTATCTCTGTTTTGGAGGACGGTATGTCTGGTTTTGTTCACATGGTGTTTTTCTGGTTAAAGCCGGAAGCGACGGAAGAAGATAAGAAGTCGATGATTAACGATTGTATGAAAGACCTGGCGGCGATTGAAAGCGTGAACCATCTTTGGGCGGGAAAGCCAGCCGGTACGCCGCGTGAAGTGGTTGATAATTCATACGACCTTGGATTGATCGTTGTTTATGATGACCAGGCGGGGCATGACGCCTACCAGGATGATCCGCGCCATGTTGCGTTCGTTCAAAAATACAAACCATTGTTTGAAAAAATCCAAGTTTTCGATACAGTGTAGATCGTCTCTCAATCGCCATTAATTGTAAAACGAATTTTCATGGGGAGGACAATGGCTGTGAATTTTAAAATTCAGAAGACCGATGAAGAATGGATGGCGCATTTGTCGCCGGAGCAGTTTCAAGTCGCGCGCAAGAAGGGGACTGAACCCGCGTTTACCGGCGAGTACCATGATTGCAAACAGGATGGCGTTTATCAGTGCGTCTGTTGCGGCAATCCATTATTTAATTCCACAACAAAATTTAATTCAGGCACGGGCTGGCCTAGTTTTTGGGCGCCAGCGACGAAAGAAAGCGTGAGCACCGAATCTGACCATAGTTTGGCCCGCGAACGCACCGAAGTGTTATGCAGCCAATGCGGCGCCCATTTGGGCCATGTATTTGACGACGGCCCTGCGCCGACCAACCAACGCTTCTGCATCAATTCTGCATCGTTGAAATTAGAGGAACCCGACGCCGAAAAATAATCAATTCATTTTTTCATCCGCCGTTTCATCGAAAGGCAGAGTCTCGACGTTCAGCGCATCTTTCAGTCGTTGAGCTTCTTGCTGTAGTTTTTCGGTGTTTCCCGTGCGCTTATAGAGAGAGAGCAGGTAGGCGGCGGCGGTCAGGTTTTCCGGGTGTTGTTTACAGACCTCTTCACAGGTTTGAATGGCTTCGTCGACTTGACCTTGCGTATATAAAATCCGGGCCAGCGCCAAAGTCCAGCGAGGGTGTTGCGGCTGGAGGCTGATCGCGGTTTGAATAGATTTGAGGGCTTGAGCGTAGTTTTTCTGGCTGAAATGATAATGCGCCCTTAGAAAATGATATTCGCCGATTTGAGCGCAATTGTTTTGGATTTGTTTGAGGTAGGTTTGAGGGGCTTTCTCTTGACCGGGCCGCACCAACCACCGCGCATACGCCATCTGCATCGGAACATATTCGGGGCCTGTTTGACTCGCGACTGAAGCCATCTGTTGGTTGAATGGTTCTGATGTCTCGATTTCCATGCGCATTAATTTGATCGCGTCGAGATTAAGGCGCACTTGGTCGGCGCCCAGGGTGAGAGCGCTTTCGATTTTGTCGTCTTGCGGCATTTTGACCGTGCCGGGATGAAGCGCAAGTGCGATTCCCGTTGATAGTTCGTTCTCCGTTAAGACATGCGGGTCGTCGCCGCGAATGCCTTCGGCGTATACCACCCGGCGAACAGGATCAAAGCCAACCAAGAGCAAGACCGACTCCAACTGTTGATTGCCAAACATCTCGCCAAGACAGTACATCACAGGTACGCGGCTGCTGAGGATTGATGCGATTGCGTCAAAGGTTGGCGCGACTGGATTGATCTCAAACTTTGCGCCGTTGAGTATCACCGGAATTAATTCGTGGAACTGGATGCCGCGTTGCGCTGAAACCCCGATGGCGGACGAGACCTTCGCAAAGGTTGTTGATTCATCCCAATAATTAATAATTTCAGATAGAGCGAACGCCGCGCCGTATTGTGGATAGCGGGTGAGTAAGGGCGACGTTTTTATGGGAATGATTGCGCTGGAATTTAATTGATTTTTTTTCAGCCAACCGGCGGCGGCAACCGCCTGATTGGACTTGGGGAACTTTTTGATCAGTTCTTGATAAGAACTTTTAGCGGTTTTGGCGTCGTTGGTGCGGATGGCGTAATCAGCCAAATGGGTCAATACATAGTAGGGTTGAAATTCTGGATACGCTTTTTGCAAGCGCGCCAAGGTCGCTTTTGCTTCGCTCAGTTTTTCCATGCGGCGTTGCACCGTTTGCAGGATGATATATTCGGTTGGCTCTGCTTGCTTGGATTGAATCCGTTCTTGCAGAGCGCTTTCGGCGGCGCTGGGGTTGTTTTCTAATAAATATAAATAGGCTTTTGAGACGGGCGTAATGCCTTCCATTTCTGCTGACGAAGGGCCGCTGCTTTGCCGGGCGGACGCCAGCGCTTGGCCCAATAAGCGCTCTTGTTCGCCGCGCGTCTCGACGGCGACGCGGGTTTCTTTTAATTGGTTGGCTTTGGCGAGATACGCGTCCGACTCACTGGCTTTTCCTTGCGCTTTTTTTACCAGAGCAAACGCCTCATAAAAATCGCGATTGGCTTCGATGTTTGCTTCGTGTGTTTCTAACATACGCGCCGCTGCGTCTGTTTCATTCAATCGCACTGCCAAGGTGGCCGCCTGGGCGAGTAAGTAGGGATCGGCTTGTAACTTAGGGATCAACTGCGTCAAGCGGCGTCCTGCCTGGTCTTTTTGCCCGCGGGCAAAATCAAGCAGGAGATAGAGATAGAGAACATGCGGATCATTGGGCGACTCTTTGATGAGCGATTTCAAGAGGCGTTCCGCTTCGTCAAACTCGTTCAGCACGGTGGCGAGTTTAGCGCGGTCCATTGCGACCCATTGGTTGAGGCGGTCCGGGGCTAGTTTACCTTCCGCCTGTTGCATTAATTGCGATGCTTCGGTGACGCGCTTTTCGCGCGCGGCCAGAATGCTTAAAAAATAATCAGCGTAGGCGCTGCGTACGCCGCTAGATAGTTCACCGTATAACAAATGATAGGCGGTGAGCATGTCGTCTGATTTCAAAGCGAGAACCATTGCCGCCGGGTTGGCGGGAACCGAGGCGTTTTTTTTGAGTTCGGCTTGCAGCGTTTTCACCGCTGTTAAATATTTTCCCGTATGGATGGTTTCGGCGATTTTCGCCCATTCGCTGGAACTCGCTGCCGGAGCCGTATTGGATTGAAACTGAGCATTGGCTGATGAAATGAACTCAAGCGTAAGCCGCCGCGCGGTTTCAGGGCGACCAATTTGCTCAAACAAAATCGAGAGCCGTTTTGCGAGGTCTACCCGCGCTTTGAAATCAACTTGGTTGGATAAAATTAACCGCCGCGCTTCTTCAACGTCTTCAAGCGACAGCGATGCTGCGTCTTCTTGTGCAATGCTGGCAAGCACGCTAATTGTTAAAAAAAAGCATATAACTATGAGGCGTTGCAAAACGCCTGGAAATGTCATCATGAGTTCTTTCGTTACTCTTATTTCAATCAAGCCGCGAGAAGTCCGTATTGTTGTAGAACGGTTTTTAAACGCTCCATGTTATTTGGCTCTAATGGAACCAGCGGCAGACGGAAGTCTCCACAATGAGGCAAACCGCTGTCCGACTGGCTGCTCATGAGATTCACGGCGGTTTTCACCGGGATGGGGTTGGTCTCAACAAACATGGTTGAATTCAACACCGCAAAATGCTGATGGATTCGCAAGGCTTCGGCATGGTCGCCTTTCAGAAAAGCCTGTACCAGGGCGCGTACGTCTTTTGGGACAATATTCGCCGAAACGGAGATGACGCCATTGCCGCCAAGTGACAGAATGGGGAGCGTTAGTCCATCATCGCCCGACCAGACAAAAAAGTTATCAGGGGTCCGGCGAATGACTTCGGACACCTGGCCCAGATTGCCGCTGGCTTCTTTAACGCCAATAATATTCTTCTCATCCGAGAGGGCGACCATGGTGTCTGTCTCAATATTGATCGCGGTACGGCCTTGGATATTGTAAAGAACCTGAGGAATATCGACTTCACGCGCAATGACGCGGAAATGTTCGAGCAAACCCTTCTGCGTTGGTTTGTTGTAGTAGGGAGAAATCAGCAATGCGCAATCGGCGTTCGCATCTTTGGCGCCTTGGGTCAGTTCGAGCGCTTCTTTGGTGCTGTTGCTGCCTGTACCCGCCATGAGGATCGGATATGAGTTTGTTCCACGAATTGAACGGATGTACGCCGCGCTATGTTTTATCAGTTCTTTATGTTCATTATGCGTTAAGGTCGCAGACTCGCCCGTGGTTCCACATACGAGGATGCACTCTGTCCCTGCATTGGCGTGAAAATCAATGAGTTTTTCCAGAGCGGTATAGTCTATCGAATCTCCAGAAAATGGAGTTACCAATGCAACTGCTGAACCTTCAAACATGACGAAAAATCCTTTCCTCGGTGGATCACTGCATCTTGGATGCGGTTATGTGCACAATTAATTCAACTTATCATTTTTTTACCTCAATGCGTAAAAACGTATTGTACACCTGGGATACTAAAAAAGCCCATGTTATCTGTCAACCAACGCTATTTTTTCAATATTCTCTCTTTGTTTTATAGACAAAAGGGTAGAATGAAACTAGCGATATATATGTTCTATTTGATTAGGAACCAATGAGCGAACACCTTACACAATTTTTGCATGATGAACATGAGGGGGCTGCTTCGTCCTATCTCTATGATATTGAGGGGCTTTTTCGGGGGGCCAAAATAGCCGTTGCGGATGATGAGGAACCCATCATTCACATTATGAAAGAATTTATGACAGACCTCGGCGCTGATTGCCGGGTCACAGTTGACCCAAGAGATATTATAGACTGGCTGCAGGAAGGCGATTTTGATTTAGTCTTATCTGACATTAACATGCCCCATTTGAGCGGAACGCAATTGGTTAGCGTCATCTCAAGTTTGCGGCCTTATACGCCTGTCGTGTTGATGACTGGCAAGCCCTCACTCGACAACACCATCAACGCCGTCAAGGTGGGCGCGTTTGATTTTTTGCTGAAACCATTTCATTTTGAAGAAGCCAAACTCTCTCTCGCCAAAGCGCTGCATTACCGCCGCTTGCGTTTAGACAACCTCCGCTATCAAACCGGTTTAGAAGATTTGGTTGAACAACGCACCAAAGAACTAAGCGAATTTCTTTTTCACTCAGTACAGTCATTGAGCAAAGCGTTGGAAGCGCGCGATCCATACACGCAGGGCCACGCGCAGCATGTATCAAATCTCGTGATTCGAATTGCGGATGAATTGGGCGTTCCTGAGGTCGAACACCAGTCGTTGCGATTGGCCGCTCAGTTGCATGATATTGGAAAGATCGGCGTTCCTGATTCGATTTTGTTGAAATCGGGCAGTTTAACCCCGCAAGAATACGCCATGATGAAAGAACACGTGAACATCGGCTATCAAATTCTTTCGCCGATTCCGATGTTGAAAGAAGTGGGAGAGTATGTGTATGAGCACCATGAGCGCTTTGACGGCAGCGGCTATCCCCGTGGACTCAAGGGGAGCGAGACCCATTTCAACAGCCGGATACTTATGGCGGCGGAAGTGTTAGATGCGTTGGCGACTGTGCGCTGTTATAAACCCGCCTGGAGCCAGAAGCAAATTGTTGAATTTTATCAAAAAGAAAAAGGGAAAACATTCGACCCGATTGTAACCGACGCTGTTCTCGATCTGGTTGATCGTGAAGGGGAAGAGTTTTACCGGAACCCCAACCAAGTCGTACAGCAGGCGCAAGCCACTTCGGCTTAATCCTTTAAGAACGCTTCTATTCGCTGCACTGCCGTCCGAAGATTTTTTAGCGACGACGCATACGAACAACGAATATATCCCTCGCCGCATTCTCCAAAGGCCGTCCCAGGAACGACCGCGATATTTTGTTCTTCTAGCAAGCGATGCGCAAATTCGTCAGAAGTCAGCCCCGTTTTTTGAATTGACGGGAACGCATAGAACGCCCCTTTTGGAGTAATGCAGTCGAGTCCGAGGCGGTTGAAGTGGTGGACGATAAAGCGCCGCCTCGCGTCGTATTCTTTTCTCATTTCTTCGACTTGTTCTGCGCCGTGTTTTAGCGCTTCGATTGCGGCAAACTGTGCGTTGGTTGACGCGCACATGATGGAGTATTGGTGGATTTTGTTCATTCCGTCGATGAGGTCGTCCGGCCCGGCGGCGAACCCCAAACGCCAGCCCGTCATCGCCCACGCTTTTGAAAAACCATGAATCAAGATGAGATTGTTTTTGAGTTCTGGAATTGACGCAAACGTGGGCGCTTCGCCTTCATAACTGAGCGGGTGATAAATTTCATCGCTGAGGAGAATGAGGTTCTTATCCAGCACGAATTGGGCGATCTCACGCATCTGCTCTTCGGATAAACCCGCCCCGGTCGGATTATTGGGGTAGTTGACGATGATGGCCTTGGTGCGTTCGGTGCAGGCGTCATTGAGTTGTTTCAAGTTCGGAACGAAACCGGTTTCCGCCGTGGTGGGGATGCGCACTGTTTTCCCGCCAGCGAACACTGCGAGCGGCGCATACGCGACGAAGGAGGGGTCGATGACGATGGCTTCGTCGCCAGGTTCTAAAATCGCCCGGAACGCAACGTCGATGGCTTCGCTTCCACCGGCGGTAATCACGATTTGGCTTTTAGGTGAATAGTCGGCGTGGTGTTTTTCTTTTAGATACAGCGCAATTTGGTCGCGCAATGCGGGAAGGCCGTTATTGGGCGAATAGGTGGTGCGTCCGGTTTCGATGGAGTTGATGCCTGCTTCGCAAATATGCCAGGGTGTGACGAAATCCGGCTCGCCCACGCCGAGCGAAATGACGCCGCTGCGCGCCATGACCAAGTCGAAAAATTTTCGGATTCCAGACGGCGGCATGGCCTGGACAACAGCATTCACGCGCTGTTGCGTCGTTGTGCAAGGTTGTTTCACGGTTTGTAGCGGGGTCGCGCTCATTTTATTCTTCATTTCTGCGTCGAGGCAGCGTATTGAACTATGGTGATACCGGGATTCGTTCTTGTTCGTTGTTTTCGACCAAAACGACGCCCAGTTCTTTATATTTCTTTAGCAAGAAGTGTGAAGAGGTTGAGCGAACATTGGGCAGCGTGGATAACTTGTTTGAGATAAAGTCCGCGATGTGCCTCATGCCGTCCGCTTCGATCAATACTAACAAGTCATAGCGGCCCGAAACCAGAAAGACGGTAGAGACTTCTGGAAACTTATAAATGCGTTCGGCGATTTTATCAAAGCCAAAGCTGCGCTCGGGTTGAACGGAAACTTCGATCAGGCAGGTGACTTTGTCCGCCGTCCGTTCTGGATTGACGATGGTTTTATAGGCGAGGATGACGCCTTCTTCTTCCATCGCTTCGACTTCTTTGGCGACGGTTAGTTCTTCTTCGTCAATCATTACGGCGATGTCGCTATGTGAAATGCGGGCATCGCGTTCGAGAGCGTCTAATATTTTTGTGCGTAATGGCATCAGCGTCCTCCCGGAAATTTATCTTACTATTCTATCGGCAATTGGGTCAGCCTTCAAAGTGGATCAGATTACGTTTTCCATTTTTCCACCCAAAACTATAAATTGTCCCCTCGTGGTTGTCGGCTTTGACAACCCGTTGATAGGTGTCGTGAATGTGGCCGTGGATGATGACGTCGATCCCCGTTGAAACGACCTGTTCATAAGCGCGTTGGGGGACTGCAAGGGTTGATTGCGTCTTGGACGCAACGATTTTTTCGCTGGCGTCCGCCATTCGCCGCACGGCTTTTTGTTTCCACGCCGAGGGCGCCCGGTCTGCGATGGCGCGTAAGGGCTTGCTGCGAATCACGCCTTTGAACAGCTGGTAGGCCCAATCGTTCCAACAGAGTTCATCCCCGTGGCCGATATAGACGGCGCGTCCCGCGAGGTCGATGACAGTCGGGTTGACCAAGACGTCCACCCAGGGTTGGCGGTCAAGGTAGTGAGACGCCAAAAAATCGCGGTTGCCTTCCAAAAAGAAAATCTGCATCCCATCCCGGGCCATGCCTTCTAGCCGTTTAAGAAAATGGGCGTAGCGGTCTTCGATAAAGGATGGGTCATTAATCCAATAGTGAAAAATGTCGCCGAGAAAAAATAGACGGTTGGCGCCTGCGGGCATTTCCTGGAAAAGCTGTTCGATTTCTTCATCGACGCCGCCGGGGTGATGTAGGTCTGCAAAAAAAACATTAATGTTTAAATCAGTCATTGGTCCGTTTTTGGGTAATGAAAAGAGCGGCCAACGGGCCGCTCTTTTTGAATACAATCATTTGGTTGTAAGGCAAGGGATGGCTTAGAAACCGCCGCCGAATCCACCACCACCGCCGCCGCCAAAGCCGCCGCCGCCGCCGCCAAAGCCACCACCACCGCCGCCGAATCCTCCGCCGCCAAAGCTCATACCGCCGCCGCCTTGCAGGCCGCCGACGCCGCCGCTGGAACTGCGCTCGAGTTTACGGCGCCGAAATTCTTCCAGGCGTTGGATGCGTTCTTGACGTTGTTGTTGATAGACTTCGTATTTTGCAAATACGCGCTGACGGTCGAGTGCACGTAAGCGGGCGCGTTGCCAGATGCGTTCATTGGCGCCGCGTTGCGGCATCCAACCCAGATATTCGCCTAAGGAAACTTGATCGGCGCCTTCAAAGTCGAGACCCAACTCGACGACAGGAATCATGACCAGCGCTCCCATGTCGGCAAAGCCTTGGCCTGCTTGCTGCTGTTTGAACTGGTAGTCGAGCATCTTGTCGACTTCTTCCTTGCTCAATGATTCGAGGCGGAAGTCTTGCGCCGTTGTTTTTGCGAATAGTTCGATTTGCTGGTCGGTCATTTCTTGAACACGTTTGATGATTGCGTCGCAGAAATCGACCATTTTTTGGTATTCAGGGTTTGAACCCGCCGCAGTTTCGTATTGTTGGCGGGCCAATTGAAACTGGCGGTTCATCAATGCCTGGAACCCCTGATTGGCGGATGCCTGCACCGAGTCGAAACTTCCAGACGCTTCGGTTGCCGTATCGACTGCTTGTGGGTCAGTTAAGCCATTATCTTGGGCCATAATGGGCGCAACTGCCAAGAGTGTAATCATAAATAAAGATGTAATCGTTAGTAAACGCATAGTGTTCCTCTTAATAGAAATGACTGGATAGCAAAATTCTCCCTCAAAGTAAGATTATAGTCAAAGGGCTTCATCACCGTCAAGTAACTAGTGTAACTTTAAAATTCTAAGCCGGTTATTAAATACACAGCAGCGTCTTTCTGACGAAGTCGTAAATTGCCAGGTCTTTATCCGGCCTGGGGAACTGCCTGAGCATCTCTAAATCCAGTATCAATGTTTCGGAGTCTTGGGGTTTTTGTTCAACCATCCCTGTCTCATCCAAGGTCTGTACCATCATCTCAGCGCGCTGCTGTTGCATCGATGGATGCAACTTCATCCATAAATTTGAATGCATCAGCAAAGCGACCAGGTTCTGTCGGGGAATATCCATCCGAGGCGCTGACGGTGGATTTGGGATGCAGTTGTTTAAAATGACTTGGATCGCCTGGAACTCTTTTGCCAGGGTTGGTTCGCCAAATGGCTCATTGAGGAACTCTTCGCGTAATTGATTGAGAATCGGTTCGATGTGTTCTTCGTTGATGGATTGGATTTCGCCGCTTGCCAATTTGATTAGGTGGACTTTGGCGAGCCGTTGTAGGATTTCAACGGTGATGTTGTCGGGTGTTTCTAATACCGATTTGAGTTGCTCGGTCATAATATTAAAGCGTTCCGATGGGTCGGACGACGCCTTGGCGCAGAGCGAAAGCAGCGGGCCGACTTTCATCCAGATGTGGGCGTTGTTCAGGTCGATTTGATGGGTGATTAATTTGTGGGTGTTGCGGAGCTTGTGGCAGAGCAACTTGAGGATCAGTTCGGCGATGTTGGGCGAGCGGCGGATGATGGTGCGCAAGCGGTGTTTGTTTAACGGAATCAATAACGAGTCTTCGGCGACGATGACGGTTGCTGAACGGGGGGCGTCATCTAAAATGGCCAGTTCGCCGACCAGGTCGCGCGCGCCAATTTCCGCAATGACCGTTGATTGTCCCGAAATTTCCGTCTCAACCATTAAGCGCCCTTCGACGACGAAATAGGCGCATTTGCCCAATTCGCCTTGGCGCATCAACACTGTGCCTTTACCTGCGCGAACCACATCGCGAGATAAATCGCCGAAACCCATATCTGGCATTGAATTGTCCTTGACGATCGGCCCGCCTGCGTTTGACAAGCGCTTCGAAGGTTTACTTTATTTTTTTTCAACTACCGCCGCGCAAATTAAAATATGAAATCTGCGCCTTCTATTATGATACCCAACCCTCAAGGGCAATTCAAAGGCAAGTTTACCGATTCGCCTATTTCATCGCAGAATAAATTTTTCTGGAAAAATCCCTTGCATCCTGGCATGGCAAGAGATAGTATATATGTGAATACGATGCTTTTCTGAATTCTTATCTCACCCCACGTCTGGTATAGAGTCTTCCACACGAATCTTATAAGTATGGTTCTGTTCCTGGCGAATGCGTTTTCCTGTCGAGATGAGTTATTAATAAACGAGAATAGGTAAATCCAACAAAAATCATTTCAATGCCCATTCGCCAACAGTCTATTTCGGCGCTAATTTTGGCAAATCCATAGGTAAGACGATCCTAAAACTTGAAAATATGAGCAAGGTATTTCTTGTAGACGGCAGCTCGGTATTTTTCCGCTCATTTCACGCCATCCGCGACCTTCGACGTTCTGATGGTGCGCCGACCAATGCGGTTTATGGCTATGTGATGACGTTGCGGAACCTATTGAGCGAACATAATCCCGACAGCGTGGTGGTCGCATTTGACCTCCCCGGGCCGACCTATCGCGTTGAGATGTACCCGGACTACAAAGCGAACCGCGAAGCGCCGCCCGAAGATCTCGTCGCGCAAATTCCCCTCATAAAAGACGTGACAAAATTGATGGGGCTGAACCAAGTCGAAGCGGAAGGTTTTGAAGCCGATGATCTGTTGGGCGCGATGGCGGTTTGGCTCAAAGAACACGGGCGCGAATCGGTCATTGTGTCGGGCGACAAGGATTTGATGCAGTTGGTTAACGATAACGTTTCAATGTTGCGGCTGACTCCAATGAAAAATCAACCCAACAAAATTTATAACCCCGCCGACGTGAAAGAACGCTACGGCGTTGAACCGGAGCAGTTGGTGCAGGTGTTTGCATTGATGGGAGACTCCATCGACAATATACCCGGCGTGGCGGGCATCGGTGAAAAAACCGCCGTGAGTTTGATTCAAGAATTCGGCGACCTTGAAACGCTGTACGATAATCTAGATAAGGTCAAAGGCAAAAAACGGGTCGAGAACCTAATCAACGATAAAGAGAAAGCCTTTCTCTCCCGCGACCTCTTCCGAATCGACCAAACTCCTCCCACAAAATTCGACGATGAATTATTTAACTTTCAAACCATTGATCGTGACGCGCTGCACCAGTTTTTTACGGAGATGGAATTCCGTACGTTTGCGAAAGAGTATGCGCCGGAACTCGCGAAGGAATCGCCCGCTGATCTTGATTATCAAACGGTCGATACCCTGGACGGGCTGAAAGCCGTTGTGGAAGCCGTGAAAAAGAACGGCGCCTGCGCGGTCGATACAGAGACCACTTCGCTGGAAGTATTGGATGCGAAGATCGTCGGATTGGCTTTTTCCATCGGGCCGCAACAAGGGTGGTATATTCCGCTTCGGCATGACCAGGGAACCAACCTCGACCTTGAAAGTGCGCGCCCGCTATTGAAGGAAATTCTTGAGAACCCGTCGGTCCGCTTGTTTGCTCACCATTTTAAATACGACTATCACATTCTCAGAAATGAAGGATTCAATATCGCCAATCTTGCGGGCGATACGTTGGTTGCGTCTTACCTGGCGCAAACAGATCGACAGTCGCATAAACTCGACGCGCTGGCCGAAACCCTGGCGGGCATGCGCATGACGCCTATCACTGCATTGATCGGCGAAGGCAAAGAGCAAAAGTCGATGACGGAAGTCGAAATCGAAATCGCTTCGCCGTATGCGTGTGAAGACGTTGATGCGTGTTGGCGGCTCAACCAATGGTTTGAGCCTCAACTGGAAAAAGAGGGAATGACGCGCCTCTACGGCGAGATCGAAGTTCCGCTCATTCGCGCATTGGCTGAGATGGAGCGGCGCGGCGTATGCGTTGATCCCCATGTGTTGGAAGGACAGTCCAACGAACTCGCTGGTGAGATGCACGTGTTGGAAGAACGGATATTTGAATCCGTCGGGAAGCGATTCAATCTTAACTCCCCTTCGCAATTAGCGGAAATCCTCTATGATGATTTACGACTTTTGAAAGGACGCAAGCGCACGACGCGCGCAGACGTGCTTGAAAAGTTGGCCGCCGAGGGCGTCGAAGTCGCGCAGGATATTCTCGACTATCGTCATCGCCAGAAGATTAAATCCACTTATCTCGATTCATTGGCAAAATTAATTCGCCCGGATACGGGCCGCGTTCACACAACATTCAATCAAGCGGTGGTAAATACTGGTCGAATTTCAAGCAGCGATCCTAATTTGCAAAATATTCCCATTCGGACAGATTTAGGCCGCCGCGTACGCCGGGCCTTTGTGGCAAAAGCGGGCTGGCAATTGGCGTCGCTGGATTATTCTCAAATTGAATTGCGCATCTTGGCGCACCGCTCAAAAGACCCCGGCTTGTTAAGCGCCTTTGCCGCCGGAGAAGATATTCACCGCCGGACGGCCGCAGACGTGTTTTCCGTCGGACTCGATGATGTGACTTCCGACATGCGCCGCAAAGCGAAGGAAATTAATTTCGGCTTGAATTATGGGATGTCGTCGTATGGATTGGCGCGCCGATTGAAAATCTCAGATGAAGAAGCGGCGACGTATATTGAAACCTATTTTTCGCGGTATCCATTAGTCCAGCGTTATATGGACGAAACCGTAGAATTTGCGCAACAACATTTATATGTCGAAACCATTTTTGGACGGCGGGTCCCTACATCGGGCGTCCGCGACGCTAACCGGATGCGGCGCGACAATGCGCGACGGGCGGCGATCAACGGCCCCATCCAAGGCTCAGCGGCGGATTTATTGAAATTGGCGATGGTGCATGTGTATCAAGAATTTAAAGACCGCGCGGATGAAGTTGCATTGCTGATGACCGTTCATGATGAATTGGTCTTGGAAGCGCGGGAAGACATTGTTGACGAAGTGACCCAGCGGTGTCGGGAGTTGATGGAGTCGGCCATGTCGTTTGACGTTCCGATTCCTGTTGAGTGTTCAATCGGGCCGGATTGGGCGGCGTTGAAATGAACCAAACCAGCGCTCCAAACAAATCGTTGAGCCAATTGGCGCGCACAAGCCAAGCGCCGCGCCGATGCGTATTGGGTTTGACTGGAAACCCCGGCGCAGGCAAGAGTGTTGCGGCGAAATGCTTCGAGAAGTACGGCGCCAAAGTTCTCAACGCCGATCAGGCGGGACACAAACTGCTACATGCAACTTCACCCGTTTTCGAGCAATTGCTTTCTGTTTTTGGACGCGACATTCTTGATGAATCCGGCGGGATTGTCCGCCAAAAACTTGGAGAGATTGTCTTTGCGTCGCCGGAAAAATTAGAACAACTGAACGAAATTGTGCATCCACACATTCAGGCGGAATTATACGGCCAGGTGGAATTGTTTCGCAGCAGTGATGAAGACGGGCCGTTAGTGATCGACGCCGCCTTGATATTTGAATGGGGCAATGAACCACGCTTTGACGGCGTGATTGTAATTGCCGCTTCGACTGACAGAAGAAGAAAGCGTTTCATTGAAGCGCGGGGCGATGCGGGCCAAAACTTTGATCAGCGTGAAGCCGCCCAATTGCCGCAAGAAGAAAAAATCAAACGGGCCGACGTGGTGTTTTGGAACGAAGGCTCGGTCAACAATCTAGACCAACAAATACGAATGTTTATACAAACGTAAGGAAATTAAAGAGAGAGCAAAACGATGGAAACAAAGACCCCAGGCCGACGGCCCAGAACCTCCAACCGTACCAACCAGGACAACAAAGGCAACTCAGGAAACTCCACTGGATGGCGCGGCGAGCGCAAAGAGCGGTTTGACCGCCCCAATAATCAGCGCTCAGACCGATACGTAACCCCAACGCCCAGCCACGCCGAAAACAATGAAGCCACGCCGGGAAAACACGCCCATTTGGAAATGGAGAAGTTGAAGAAACTCACCATTTCCGACCTCACAAAAATGGCGAACGAGATGTCGATCGAGGGCGTCAGCGGCCTGCGCAAACAAGAACTCATCTACAAAATTCTTGAACACGCGGCGCAAGACGAAAAAGACAACGGCGAAATGGAAGGCTCCGGCGTATTGGAAGCCTTGCCCGAAGGCTTCGGCTTTTTGCGCAGCGCGGACTATTGCTATCTGCCCGGGCCTGACGACATTTATGTGTCGCCGTCGCAAATCCGCCGCTTTGGCTTACGCAAAGGCGATACCGTCACGGGCGTGATTCGTCCGCCCAAAGATGGAGAGCGCTACTTCGCTTTATTAAAAGTGAAAACCATCAACTACGAGCCGCCCGAAGCAGCGAAAAATAAAATTCTCTATGATAACTTGACGCCGCTGTTCCCGACCGAGCGGTTGAAAATGGAATATCATAAAGACCGGATGTCGTCGCGCATCATCGAACTGGTGACGCCGATGGGCAAAGGCCAACGCGCGTTGATCGTGGCGCCGCCCAACTCCGGTAAGACGATGTTGCTTCAGGAAATTGCCAACAGTCTGACCAAAAACAATCCTGAAATTACCATGATTGTTTTGCTCATCGACGAACGCCCTGAAGAAGTGACCGAAATGAAGCGCACCGTCGAAGGCGAAGTGATTTCGTCGACGTTCGATGAGCCGCCCGAACGCCACATTCAAGTTGCGGAAATGGTCATCGAAAAAGCCAAGCGTTTGGTTGAATACCGCCACGACGTGGTTATCCTTCTCGACTCGATTACCCGTCTGGCGCGCGCTTATAACCAAACCGCGCCGCACAGCGGAAAGATTCTTTCTGGTGGTATTGATTCGAGCGCGTTGATTCCGCCCAAGCGCTTTTTCGGCGCGGCGCGAAACATTGAAGAAGGCGGCAGCCTCTCAATTCTCGCAACGGCGTTGATCGACACCGGCAGCCGGATGGACGACGTTATCTACGAAGAATTTAAAGGCACTGGCAACCTCGAACTTCACTTAGATCGTAAACTGGCCGAACGCCGTATCTACCCGGCCATTGATATCAACCGTTCCAAAACGCGTAAGGAAGAATTGCTTTTGGACCCCGCCGATCTGGAACGCGTCTGGCTGTTGCGTAAGGTGCTCAATGAAATGAACGCCAGCGAAGCGGTCGAGTTGTTATTGCAGCGGATGAAGAAAACCAAGAACAACCAGGAATTTCTCGAAACGCTTCATCAGACCAAGTTGTAAAGCGGACAGGCTGCCTGCCGGATGAACGGAACGCCAGATAACCCACGCAGCGCATTACGCCAATTGATTGCGTATGTGCTGCGGTATCGCTTGCCTTTCGCGTTTGCTGTGGCCGCCAGCGCCTTGGTGTCAATCACCAGCGCGGCGTCATTGGCGATGTTAAAGCCGATGACGGAAGCGGTGTTCGGCATCGAACACAACGTGGACAACTGGCTGGGGCAAGCGCTGGCGCCGATCTATAACTTGATCGCGCATTTCGCCGAAGGCAATCCGCTGGGCGCTTTAATTATTATATGTCTGGTGTTTTTCGGCATCACCGTGGTGCGCAGCGTGCTGCGTTTTTCGCAAGTGTATACCACCCATTGGATCGGCAACCGGGTCATCCTCGATCTGCAACACGAACTCTACGACAAGATGACGGGGTATCATTCCGCTTACTTCGCCCGTCACCCGATTGGCGGGCTGTTGTCGTATTACACCGCAGACATCCGTCTGATCGGCATTAATATTTTCAACGCTTTTAGCCAACTGTTGTTAGACCCGCTGACGGTGATTGTGTTGTTGGCGTTTTTGTTGATGCTGCAATGGCAATTGACCTTGGCCTATGCGCTGATGGCGCCCGCTCTGGTTTTGACCGTCCGTTTTTTTGCCCGCAAAAATCGCCGCGCCAGCCGTGACGCCCAAGACGCGTTGGAAAGCATCGGGGCGTTTCTGCAAGACCACTTTAGACTGATTCGCGTTGTACAAGCCTATGGAATGCAAGGCGCGCAACGTCGTCGTTTAGAGGTGGGAACCCACGCAAATTTCAGCGCCATGATGCGCAAGGTGAAAGCATTCGGCCTTTCTTCGCCATTGAATGAACTGATCGGCGTCGCAGCGGTCTGCGTGATTCTTATGTTGGGCGGCTATGTGATTTTTGTTCAACAAAGCATGGACAGAACGAGTTTTATTGTTTTTCTCGGCGTATTAATTTCGCTTTATCAGCCGATTCGCCGCATAGAGCGTTCCATTCAGGAAATGCAGCACGGCCTCGCCGCCGCCGAGCGGGTGTTTGAGGCGCTGCATGAAAATGCAACCTTGCCGGAAGACAACGCGGCTTCAAGGGTAGAGCGGTTTGAGAAATCTATCACATTTGAAAACGTCGGCTTTGCCTATGACGGCGAACGAAAGGTCTTAGACGCCGTTTCGTTCGCTGCGAAACGTGGAGAGACAACAGCGTTTGTCGGGCCGAGCGGCGCAGGCAAGACCACGTTGGTGAATCTCGTTCCACGATTTTATGACCCGACGGAAGGGCGCATTCTATTTGACGGCGCCGACCTGCGTTCGTTCGATTTACTATCGCTGCGTTCGATGATCGCGTACGTTCCGCAAGAGCAAGCGGTGTTTTCATCGACCGTGTGGGACAACATCACCTGCGGTGTTGAAGGCGCGACCCCGGAGGCGGTTGAGTCTGCGGCGAAGGCCGCGTTTGCGCATGAATTTATTAATGAATTGCCCAACGGCTATCAAACCGTGATCGGCGGCGAAGACGGCGCCGCGTTTTCAGGCGGGCAGTGCCAGCGCATCGCAATTGCGCGGGCGTTTTTTCGTGACGCCCCAATTTTGATTTTGGATGAAGCGACCTCTGCGCTGGATAGCGAATCGGAACAGCGGGTGAAACGCTCGCTTGACCAATTGATGCAGGGGCGTACGGTGTTTGTGATTGCGCACCGCCTTTCGACCATTTTGCAAGCGGACCGCATCGTGGTGATGGACGCGGGGCGCATCGTTGATTCAGGGACGCACGGCGAATTATTAAAATCCTGTGCGCTCTATCAGCGCTTGTATGAATTGCAATTTCAAAATAGTGAAGTAAAAACTACGTCTGAACTCAATCCTGCAGAATGAAACAATGGCTGATTGTCGTCTTGTTGCTCGCCGTGCACGTCGCGTTGTTGTGGCACAGCGCAAGCCGCAAGTCTGCCACCGTTGACGAACTCAGCCACCTCGCTGGCGGCTTATACGCCGTATCGACGGGCGACTTTCGCATTACCCGCGTAGACCCGCCTTTTCAAAACGTCTTCTGTGCAATCTTCGCCGCTTCGTTGTGTGAATACAAACTTGACTTCGAGAATGAAAGTTGGAACAAGGGCATCTGGAACGGTTCCGGCGACCGTTTGCTTGAGGCCAATCCCGATCATATTCATGAATTGCTGATGGCGGGGCGGCTTGGCAGTATGGTTCTTTCTTGCGCTCTGTGCTTACTAATATTTCTTTGGGCAAAAGACCTCTGGGGATGTCGCCCGGCGCTATGCGTGTTAGCGCTGACGGTGATTGAGCCAAACCTGTTGGCGCATGGAAAACTCATCACCACCGATGCGGGGACGATATTCTTCTACACGCTGACGGGGTATCTGTGTTGGCGCTTTTATCAAAAGCCAAATTGGATATTGCTGATTGGCATCGGCGCGGCGGCTGCTGGAGCGTGGCTCAGTAAACATTCCGGCTTGTTGTTATTTCCCGCGCTGTTTGTTGTCTTTCTCACGCTGCCGATCCCTTCGATTATTAGAATGCCTGATTATTGCAAGCAATTTTCACGCGTGATGCAAAAGACGCTGACGTCGATTGGAATGCTGATCGTGATTAGCATCGCGGGATTTTTCACGATATGGGCGGGGTACGGTTTTGAAGTCGGCGATTCGATTCCAGATCGTTTACCCAAAGACAGCGAACTGTGGAGCGAAGCCAGTACGCCGTTATTGTACGGGTCGTATATTTTGGGATTGGAAAATCGCATTCAGTTTGATCCCGAAAATCCGAATGACCCATTTTGGATATTCTTGTCGAATTACACGCCTGCATTCAGCCATTGGGAAGGCTTCTTCGCCACGCGGCTGATCTTGCGGCAAGGGCACCTGGGCTACCTATTGGGGCGGTTTTCATACACGGGCTTTGTCTATTACTATCCGGTATTGTTCTTGATAAAAACGCCTTTACCGCTGTTGTTCATTATTGCATTCGGCGCGTTTTTGTTGGTGCGAAAAAAAATCCAGATTGACCGCAATGCATTAACAATCATGCTGGTTATTCCCAGCGTGTATTTGTTGATTCTAATGTTTTTCAACACGGCGGCGATTGGTTATCGTCATGCGCTACCGTTGTTGCCATACTTGCTGATCTTGTGCGGCGGCGCGGCGGCGTCATATATATTCAAGATTAAAAAAATCCAATGGAGCGCAGCGTTTTTTGTTCTGCTTGCGTGGTGTGTAATCGAAACACTGACGACGCATCCGCATTACATTTCGTATTTCAATACGTTAACGGGCGGTTCAGAACAAGGGCGGCATTACGCGGTTGATTCAAATTTAGACTGGGGGCAGGATTTGATCTTGCTCAAAGAATATATCGACGAACATGACTTAGGCGAACCGTATTTATTTTATTTTGGCCCCAAGTCATTGCCTGAGGCGTACGGCGTTCCACACAGAATATTAAAAGACGCAGGAACCTTGCCGCCGGGAACCTACATCATCAGCGCGACGTTTTTGCAGGGCGTGGGCGCAGGCGCCTGGATGCAGCCGCTCGAAATCTTCCGCCGCCGCAAACCAGACGCCTACATCACGCCTGCGTTATTGCTTTATCAAAAGAAATACTAATTCAGGCTTCGAGTGTGTCTCTCTTTGTTTTGGTACGGGCTTACCGCATAGGCGCTCAGTGAGACGCCCCGAAGCCTGATACTATTGATACGATGGGTTGTATTTTCCTCGTTCCGCGAAGCCGCCTAGTTGAGGGCGCATTCCCCCAAAACGCGGATAACTCTCATACGCGTCGCCTTTGCCTTTGACGCGGGGATCGTTGCCTTTCTCTAATTGTTGCAGCAATTCCGACCAGAGTTGATTTTTGGTCGCGGCGAGTTGCGGCTGATCGGCGAGGTTGTTTAAACAGCCTGGGTCGCGTCGAATATCAAACAATTGCTCCGGCGGGTTCTTGCCATACGAATGCTCAAACAGTGGTTGGATGTGTTCTTCTTCGCGGTGTTCGATCAGATAGGATTTGCTAGGGCTGTCGTCAATGTCATGGTAACCCGGCGGGTCGCCCGCCAACACGCGATCCGATTTGAAATTTCGAATATAAAGCCATTTGTCGGTGCGAATACAGCGGGCGGGGTAGGCCCAGTTGTCGAAGCGCGAGTGCGAATGGCGTTCGCGTCCGGCAACAATGCGGGTGCGGTCAGGATCGACTTGACCGGAGCGGTTTGAAGTTAACACGTCAAGAAAACTGCGCCCCATCACGCCGTTGGGAATCTTAACGCCCGCCGCTTCGAGTATGGTGGGCGCATAGTCAATGAACGGAACAAAATCATCAATGGTTCTTCCGCCTTTCATGCCGTCGGGCCAGCGGATCGCCAGCGGCATGTGGATGCCGTATTCATACAGAGTTGCTTTGGCGCCAGGGAAGGGCATTCCATTGTCGCTGGTGACGATGACGATGGTGTTGTCGAGTTCTCCGCGCTCTTTGAGTAGATTAAGCATTCGCATTAAATGCGCGTCAAACCATTCGATCTCATGGGCGTAATCTAACAGGTCGCCGCGAATGACGCCGTTGTCAGGCAAGAACGGCGGGACGCTGGCGTCTGATAATTGCTTGCCTGATTCTTGCCCGACGCCCTGTTGATAAACGCGATGCGGTTCGTAACATCCATACCAGAAATAGAAAGGCGCGTTGTCGGGTTTTTCTTTTAGGAACGCTTCGAAATTGGCGGCGTAATCGAGTTTGTTGATTCCCTGAGGCGCATCGTTGATGCGCAGTTGTGAGAATTGCTCGCCGCCGGGGTTGCGCGGACGCCCGGCGTCTTGCCAATTGCCCGGCCCCCAGGCTTTGCCTGTATAGCCGATGCAGTAGCCCGCCTGTTCGAGCAGGTCTGGATACACCGTCCATTTTTTTGGAAAGTAACTGCTATGCGTTCCCGCTTCGTCCAGGCTCCAGATGGGACGCCCGGTAAGGATTGATGCGCGGTTGGGTGAGCATTGCGGCGCCGAGGCGAAGGCGTTGCTGAACAAGCAGCCCTCGCGCGCGACCCAGTCAAACGCAGGCGTGTTGACCATACGCGATCCATAGGCGCCTGCATGAGGCCACGACTGATCGTCAGACATCGCAAATAAAATATTGGGGCGCTGTTTTGAATGGCTGGTTTGAATGATCGGCCCGCACAGAGCGGCTGCGCTTGTTTTTAAAAATGTCCGGCGTTTCATCGCGTCTCTCCGATAGTTTCAATAGTCAATTGATTCAATAAGGGTATTGATAGCATATTTGTTTATGTTTTTCGAGCGCTTGTTTGGCTTGACCGTTTTGTGAATGTGCAATTTAGTAAAACGCATATCAAATCATGATGACAAAGAGGAAGTATGAACTACGAAAAAGAACGACAGGTCGCGCTGGATGCGGTGTGCGCGGCGTCGCGGTTGTGCCAGCGCGTCCAACAAACCCTGGTCACCGGAGAAACCCTGACGAAGAAAGACCGCTCGCCCGTCACCGTGGCTGACTTCGGTTCGCAGGCGGTCGCGTCGTTGCGGCTGTTGGCGGCGTTTCCTGATATTCCAATCGTTGGTGAAGAAGATGCGGGCGATTTGCGGAAGGATGAGAACACTGTATTGAGGCAGCGCGTGTTGGAATGTGCGGCGCCCGAAGCCAACGGCGCCAGCGAAGAGGAGATTCTCGCCGTGATCGATAAAGGCAACGCGGCGGGCGGCGCCAGCGGGCGCTTTTGGACGATTGACCCCATCGACGGCACAAAAGGCTTTCTGCGCGCGGAACAATACGCGGTTGCGCTCGCGTTGATCGAAGACGGCGAAGTTGTCTTGGGCGTTTTAGGGTGCCCGAATTTACCCGTTGATCCGAAGCAACCTGACGGAGACAAGGGATGTATGTTTGTCGGCGTCAAAGGCTGCGGCGCAGTGCAGATGACTTTAAATCAAACGGATGAAACGCCGATACGCGTGTCTGATATTTCTGATCCTGGCTCTGCGTCATTCGTTGAGTCGGTTGAATCCGGCCATACATCGCACGGCCATGCGCAGCAAATCGCCGGGCGCCTGGGGGTGGTGAATCCACCCGTACGGATGGACAGCCAGTGCAAGTACGCTGCGGTGGCGCGCGGCGAAGCGTCGATCTATTTGCGCCTGCCCAGCCGTGCGAATTACGTCGAAAAAATATGGGACCACGCGGCGGGCGTGATCGTCATTCAAGAGGCGGGCGGCGTGGTGAGCGACGTCAACGGCAAGCCACTCGATTTTTCGCAAGGCCGGGGGCTTGAATCCAACCAAGGCGTCGTGGCCAGTAATGGGAAATTTCAAAGCAAAATCGTCGATGCTGTGAAAGACGTATTCAGTAATCGTTAATTCAGCATCTGCTGTTTTCTCCAGCAGGCGCCAGTCCAGTCGATGGGGTGGATTTCGGCGGTGATGTTATTGGCGTCGCGGAAATCTTCAACGGCGGTTTTGCAGGCGGACACGGCGCCGTAGTCGTCGACGATGACGAACCCGCCCGGCGCTAGTTTTTTATACAACGCTTCAAGCGCCTCCCAGGTGGATTGATACATATCGCCGTCTAAACGTAACAGCGCCAGCTGCTCAATCGGCGCATCCGGCAGGGTCTCTTGAAACCAGCCCTGCAAGAACCGTACGCCGTCATCCAGTAATCCATACCGCTTGAAATTGGTTTTGACTTCATCCAACGAAACCGCTAACTCCGGCGCGGCGAAATGCTGATCGCCCTCATCAAGCGGGTAGCGCTGTGCGTCGGGCTTCGGCAGCCCCTCGAATGAATCCGCCGCCCAGACGGTGCGCGGCAGGTTGTGGGCTTTCATATACGCCCGCATGAAAATCGAAGCGCCGCCGCGCCACACGCCGGTCTCGATCACGTCGCCGGGGATGCTTTCCGCTCGGATTATATCAAGACATTCATGCAGGTGGTCGAGGCGCTTGCGTCCGATCATGGTGTGCGCAAACTGCGGCCAGTCGCGGCCTTCATGTCGTAATGAAGGATCAAACGCCTGCTCAACGCCGCCGGTGATGGAACCGTCTTGGTAGAGTTCGCCCAACAGGCAGCGCTTGAGTAAGTCTAGGTAGAGTTCAGTTGCGGTCGTCATATTAATTAGGCCGTCTTCTTTGCGCCTGCGTCTTTCACGTCAAGTACGTCGCGCAGGCCTTCCCCCAAAAGATTAAACGCCAACACGGTCAGCGCCAACGCAGCGCCAGGGAAGATCGACGCCCACGGCGCTACGCGAATTGCTTGCGAGGCGAAATTAATCATGCCGCCCCAGCTGGGTGTCGGCGGTTGCGCGCCCAAGCCGAGAAACGATAAGCCTGCTTCCGCCATGATCGCTTGGGCAAGCCCCATTGTCCACCAGATCAGCGCGGGCGCATAACTGTTGGGGATGATGTGGCGCACAATGATATTGAAATCTGACGCGCCGTACGCGCGCGCGGCGTTAACGAATTCGCGCTCTTTTACCACCATCACTTGCGAGCGGATCAATCGCGCCGCGCCCGCCCACATGACCAGGCTCAACGAAACAAATACCGCCAGAATGCCGCTTGGGAAAATCACCGCAATGGAAATCACTAATAGCAAAAACGGAAACGCCAGGGTAATATCGACAAAGCGTTGTAGAATCATATCCACCTTGCCGCCATAAAAGCCTGACAAACAACCGACGATCATACCGATCAACAAACTGAAGGTCCGCGTGGTGACGCCGACGCCAAGCGAGATGCGCGCGCCGTAGACCACCCGCGAAAAAATGTCGCGGCCCACTTCATCGGCGCCAAACCAATGCTGCCAGGAGGGCGGCTGATAGTAGGCGTCGAGGTCAATTTCATTGGGATGATAGGGGCTGACCAACGGCGCGAAGATTGCGATCAACACCAACGCAAGCGCGATGCCGCCGCCGACAATAATATAAGGATGCCGCAATGCTTTTCTCATTCGTAGCGTATCCTTGGGTCGAGATAGGCGTATAACAAATCGACCAACAGGTTAATCGCCAGAAAGATCACCGCGAAGAATAATACCGCCCCATTGATGACCGGATAGTCGCGTTGCGAGATGGCAATGACAACATGGCGGCCTAATCCTGGCCAGGAAAAAACTTTTTCGGTCAATACGGAACCCGACAGATAACTGGCGAAGTCAACGCCGATAATGGTGATAACGGGAATCACCGCGTTCGCGAAAGCATGTTTGCTGATGACCTTCCACGGCGCGAGGCCTTTTGCATACGCGGTGCGCAGGTAATCTTCGCGCAAGACTTCGAGCATGGTCGCCCGGGTCATGCGCGCCAACAGCGCGACCGACTGCGTACCCAGCGCAATGGCGGGCAATACCAGATAGCGCCAACTGCCGTCGCCGTAGCCGGACGGCGGAAGTAGTTGCAGTTGTACGCTGACGAAATACATCAGCAGCAATCCCAGCCAAAATACTGGCGTCGAAATTCCCAACATCGAAAGCACCATCGCGGTGCGGTCATACCACGAGTTTGGAAGCAGGGCGGAAACAAGCCCCGCCGATACGCCTAAAATTATGGCGACGATCATCGCCGCTGCTGCAAGTTTGAAGGTATAAGGGAAACGCTCCGCGATGATTTCCGTCACCGGACGATGGCTGTCATACGACAGACCCAAGTCGCCGCGCAACAAGTTCGCCAAATATTTTCCATATTGAACATACAGAGGTTGGTCGAAGCCGTATTTCTCGGCAATCATTTGTTTCTGCTCTTCGGTGGCGCGTTGTCCGGCCATGGCGTCAGCAGGATCGCCCGGCGCAAGGCGGCTTAAAAAAAACGCAATCGTAATCACGCCGAACAAGACCGGCAGCATCAACAACAGGCGGCGAAAAATGTATGACGTCATTGCGTTTCGCCCTCCGGTAAAACAATGTGTTCAGTAAGATAACGGACGCCATTAAAAATTAACGGCGGTTTGTATCCTTTAACATACGGGTGTTGCACGGTGTATTGGGTGCGATGCCAGAGAAATAGCGCGGGCGCTTTCTGGTATAATTCGTTATTGGCGCGTTCGAGCATGGCGACCCGTTTGGTTGCGTCGAGTTCAATGCGGGAGGCTTCGATGAGCGCGTCCATTTCGGGATCGTTCAAGAAGGTGAAGTTGCTTTGCCCACTCTGCGACGAATGAAAAAGCGGATACAAAAAATTATCGCCGTCGGGATAGTCGGCGTACCAACTGCGATAGGCCGCATCAAATTTGCCTTCGCGCAGCGCCTGTCGATAGGTCGCCCATTCTAATTGTTGAACGCGGGCGTTGACGCCGGCGCGTTTCCATAACGCTTGTAAGACTTCGCCGGTCGCGCGGGTAAAGCCTTCGCGTTCAGGAAACACCAGCAATAACTCGCGATCAAATAAACCTGCATCGCGTAAAATATTTTTGGCTTCATCCTGCGTAATTGCAAAAAGCGTTCTCGTCTTGGCGCCGCCGGGTAGGCTGGAAGGGATCGGCCCGCCGCTAGGGATGCCTGCGCCGAAGCGTACGCATTGTAGCACTTTTTCGGTATCAACCAGCGAGACCAATGCGCGGCGCACTGCGGGGTCATCGAACGGTGGTTTCGAACAATTGAACAACACCATATCAGTGTTGAGTTGCGGCGCGGGTTTCACGTAAGGCTCCCAGTTTTTGTCGGTCGTCCAGCGGGGAATTTCCGCATCCGGCAACTCTTCGACGATGGTGAGATTTCCAGTTTCAAATTCTGCGACCGCTGTGAAATGGTTGGGAATCACGCGATAGATAAATTTCGCCATTTTCGGCTGCTGCAGCCAATAATGTTGATTGTGTTCAAACACGATATGGCGGTCATGCAACCATTCAACCATGCGCCAGGGGCCGCCGCCGACCGGGTGCGTTCCAAAGGGGATGTTTTCACGCTCGCAGCGTTCGATTTCTTCTTTTGGAAGTATCGAGCCGACTGGCATGGCGAGCTGCCCGATGAACGGCGCGAAAGGTCCGCTTAACGTAAGTCGCAACGTGTGCGTATCAATGGCCTGCATGGTTTCGATTGGCTCAAGCGCCCAGCGGTTGGGCGCGGCGGTTTCTTTCGATAAGGCGCGTTCAAACGAATAGATCACGTCGTCGGCGGTGATGGGGCGTCCGGTTGAGAACTTCGCGTTTGGGTTCAGGTGAAAAGTGTAAGTTGTCCCGTCATCTGATATCGTCCAGGATTGCGCCAAGTCAGGAACGATCTCGGCGTCGCGATTGAAGTGGACTAGATTGCAGAACAACATTCCAATCAAGCGTCCATCGGCGACGCCCCAAGAGCGATGGGGGTCGAGCGTAGGTGGATCAAAAATGTCAAAGGTAATTAACGTATCGGGGTCTTTGAGGGCGACGTAAAACGCGCCATTGTTATCGCCGCAATTTGTGGTGATTAAACAAAGAAGACTTATGATAAGGCTGCGAAAGTTTGCTTTCATCGTTGCGCCTTATGCTGTTTGTGAATGGTCATCTGCCAGTATCCGGTCGAGCAGTAATGCGCTGATTGTTGAGGTGAGCGCGCCTGCGGGCACCCAGACGGTCCAGTGGAAGCCTGCGAATGAAACCGAGACGACAGCGACCACGCCAACGATCATACCAATTGTCACTGCGCGTTGGCTTCGCATCGGCGTAAAGATGCCCAAGACAAACGCCGCCAGTAAACTGCCGAATGTGTAACTGGGGATGCTGAGCGCCAGGTCGAGAATATTCTCTTGCAAGGTGCTCGAAATCAGCGCGATGCCGATCAGGACGATCATCCATAAGACGGTGAATGCGCGTGAAAGTAAAACCAGTTTGGAATCGCACAATTCTTCTTTCAACGAAGGGATGACAAAGTCGGTGATGGTGGTGGATGAAAGCGAATTCAGCGCGGAGGCGGTGCTTGACATGGCGGCGGACAGTATCGCCGCCAACACGAACGCGCCTGCCGCTGGGGGCATGACATCCACGGCGAAGAAGGGCAATATCTCGTTGGCTTTGGTCACGCCTTCCGGCAGTGCGCCGTCGTAAAAACGGTTGAGCATGACGCCGACGAAAAGTAGAAAACTAAACAATACAAATACCACGCCGCCGCTGAGCACCATCGCCCATTGTGCGCTGCGCAGGTTGCGGCATGAAAGCAGGCGCTGGACTAGATCTTGATCGGCGCCGTGAGAGGCGAGGTTCAAACAGAAGCCGCCGATTAGCCCGAGTAGAAAACCTTTGCCGCTCCAATCCCAATGGAAAACGGTGAATTTCCCGGCGCTTGAGCCGTATTCTATTATCGTCGGCAGCCCGCCGGGAATGGTGTTCAGGATATAAAAACAAACAAACAATCCGCCCAACATCATCACGGCGAATTGGATCACTTCCGTCCAGATGACGGCGGCGAGGCCGCCCATGACGGAGTACAAAACAGCGATGATTCCAGTGATAATGATCGCAGTGGTTACGTCCCATCCGGTCATGGCTTGAATGACGACCGCTGCGGCGAAGTGCCGTACGCCCGCCGCCATGGCGCGGGTGATAAAGAAAAACACGCCGGACGTTTTTTGCACTTCCTTACCGAAACGGCGGCCTAAGAATTGATAGATGGTGACGATTTCGTGTTCAAAGAACTTCGGTAGGAAAAAGTACGACAATACAAAACGCGAAAGGATATACCCCATCACCACTTGCAGAAACCAGAAGTCGCCGCCTTCGACGAACGCCTGCGCAGGCGCGCCGATGAAAGTCACCGCGCTGGTTTCGGTCGCGACGATCGCCGCCAGCGCCGCCCAGGTAGGCATGCTTCGCCCTGCGACGAAAAAATCCTGAATCGACGATTGGCGGCGCGAACACCATACGCCAATGGCGATTAATACGGCGAGATAAATAAAGAGAATCAAATATCCGGTGGTTGTCATAGGTTCGGTGTACAAGTGCGGAATTTGCGCCACTAAGCATACTTCGCACTTGCTTGAGTTCCAACCCGAAATCATCTGGATTCATCAAAGAATTGTAGATTCAATACAATGTAAAATGATTAAATTGTAAGATTGGCGATTATCATTCCAATTCAAAGCCGGGTTGGATACAATTTGTTGCTGTAATAATTAAAGAACCGAAGAGCCTCAATGAACCAAGACTCCATGAGCCGTTTGAATGAATTAAAGCGGATTGCGTTTCCTGAGTTGGTCGGTAAACAGACGCTGCGCGATTTGATGCGTAAGCGCCGCCGCGCAATGGATTCGCGCCTTTCGCTCTATAAAAGCAAGCGTATTGCTGAGCGCATCCTTGCGATGAAGGAATTGAATAACGCATCCACCATTGCGATGTATGCGTCAATGCCGGAAGAAGCGTCTACGGATGGACTGGCGCAAGCGTTGTTGCAACGGGGCGCGGCTTTGTTGTATCCCGTCACCAGCGGCGATGCGATTGAGTTTTATAAAATCACTTCGCTTGAGTCGCTTTCGGTGAATGGCGCATTCGGCATTCGCGAGCCGGACATAAATATATGTCCTCGCGTTGCGATTCAAGAAGCGGATGTAATCCTGGCGCCTGGAGTCGGCTTTGATGTGTTCGGTGCGCGCATCGGCTTCGGCGGCGGTTATTATGACCGGCTGTTAATCCAAAAACGGGAAGACGCGCTTGTTGTTGGCCTCGCGTTTGAGTCGCAAGTGGTCCATGCGGTCGAAACCGAAACGCATGACATGGTGATGGACGTCGTCGCCACCGACGATACGCTTTATCGCCCGCATCTGTCTGAAACCGTTTGTGAAAACGAAGATGAAACCCGGCGTCTGGCGCGTTCAATTTTAGAGAAAAAAAGTGACGGCGTGATTGCGTTGCACGGCAACCTGGGCGCGGGCAAGACGTGTTTCGTGAATGGTCTTGCCGAGGCGCTGCATACTCGTGAAGCCGTTGCCAGCCCGACTTTCGTCTACTGCCGCGAATATCACGGCGATAAACTTTTGATTCATGCTGACGCGTATCGACTTGAATCGGTTCCGGAATATGAGACCGACTATTGGGCGCAACTATTTGAAAGCGACGGCGTGGTTGCGGTCGAGTGGGCGGAGCGACTCGGCGGCTTACTGCCCAAGTCGGCGGTGCATTGTTTTAGCGAAGTGGTTTCTGAAAATACCCGGCGCTGGACGCATTTTAAAACTCGCGCTGAGGGGGAATAATTTCTGAATGATTTTACTCGCGATTGATACTTCTACTTCAACCGGCGGCGTTGCCTTGCGCGATGAGGAGCGCTTGATTGGCTCGCTCAGCGTCAGTGTGGATTTAACGCACAGTGAAGGCTTGATGCCCGCGTTGGATGCATTGTTGCAACGCTGCGGCGTTGCGCTTCAGGATATCGGCGCCGTTGGGTGCAGCGTGGGGCCAGGCTCGTTTACGGGCTTGCGGGTGGGTATCGCTACCGCGCAGGGAATTGCGGCTGCGCGTGACTTGCCATGCGTCGCCGTCCCGACGTTAGACCTCCTGGCGTGGCAGGCGCCGCACGCGGGCGCCCAACTCTGCCCGCTGATCGCTGCGCGAAAAGGTTGGATTTATACGCGCTTGTTTGCGTGGGACAATGGAGAGCCTCAGCCGCAAAGCGATGAACTCTATATTGAAACAGATGAATTGTTCCCGTTGATTCAAGAGAAGACGATCATTTATGGGCCTGCGGCGCCGATTTATTGTGACATGTTGCGCGAAGTGCTTGGCGACGATTTTCTCGAAGCGCCAGATACATTGAATACGCCGAACCCCGCCGTCTTGGCGGAACGGGCGTTCAAGGAAATTCAGGATGGCGGCGCCGTTTCAGCCGACGCATTGCTGCCGCATTATCTGGCAGCGTCACAGGCGGAAGTGACCTGGAAACAACGCCGGAGCGCCACAAAGTCATGATTCACATCGTTGATCTTTCGTCGAGTGACTTAGATGCGGTTTGTTTGATCGAAAATCTGTCATTCGGCGATCCCTGGAAACGTGATTTTTTTGAAGCCGAATTTCAGGTGGAATCGTTCAATTATTTTCGCGGCGCAAAAATGGACGAGCGATTGGCGGGGTATTGCCTGTTCTGGTTGTTTCCCGAAGATGATATTCAGATTACCAACATCGCCGTGCATCCTGATTTCCGCCGCCGGGGGGTCGCGACGTTTCTCTTGCAGGACGCGATAAAATCCGGGCGTGAAAAACAAGCGCAGCGAGTGATTCTTGAAGTACGCGAGTCGAATCTTTCAGCGCGTTCATTCTATGAGGGATTGGGGTTTGAACAAATCGGGCGGCGAAAGCGCTATTATGAAGACCCTATCGAAGACGCTCTGCTTTTAGGACTTTCGTTAAACGAAGCCAATTGAAAAGCATCTCCACCCTTTGGTCAGATTCAACCCACTGATACCATACGCCATGCTGAAAAATAACAAATATCGCATTGGTTGATTTAAATTGATGAAATGGCTTGACGCCTTACGGCAGCCGCCGCCAAATTCTCGCCCGATTACCATCTGGGGGCCTGATCCCAGTTGGGACGCCGCTGACGTCGACCGCCAGTTGCGCGCAATTCGCGACCGGGGTTGGGGCGGAGTGATGTTGGATGATATCAGCGTTGAATCGCTGTTGATTGATGAAGACGCGCCCGGTTTTTTCTTTCCGGCGATGCAGCGCGCCCGCGAGTTAGGGCTGAGCGTCTGGCTGCATGGCGGCCCGCTGTTTATTCACGGCGCGGTGGCGCGTGAATTGGCGTTGTCAGAACCCAAATACCGCTTGCAATTAATCCAATATATAGATCGCAAAGAGGTTCTGTCGGGCGAGAGCGTCCGTTGGGAACTAAGCGAACGGCTCGATCAAGCCTTCATTCTTGGTATGACCGAAGGCGGACGCGCGATGGATATCACGCAGTTGTATCGCGGCGGCGTGGTTGAAGGCATGGCGCCGCTGGCGGTCGACCGTTTTTTTGCGTTTGATATTCTTGAAGTTGCAGAGCGTATTCATCCCTTCCGGCCTGACGCGATGCGGGCGTTATATCGCGAGACCTTCGGCCTGTTGGCTGATGTGTTTCGTGAAGAACGCACTCTGGTTGACGGCGTGTTTCTCCCGCCTGAAGAAGTCGACTTTGCCTTACCCATGACCGCGCCTTGGTGTGACGAAATGGCCGAGGCCTTTACGCTGTTATACAAAACGGATGTATTAGAATCACTTCCATTTCTCTTCACGCCTGACGCGGGCGGCGAAGGACACCGCTGGCTCTTTCGGGGCGCACTAAAAAAAATATGGCGCGAGGCGTTGCTCGAACCGCTCACAACCATTTCCGAACGGATGCACTGGAAGTTCTCCGGGCTGTCCGAATGGAACGAACCGCCGTTTCCGAGTTCTCCGCTGCCGCCTTCTACGCCCGTGTTGGATTGGTTGAATGGTGGGCAGGGTTGGGGCGTTCTTGGCGATGACGATTATGATTCCATTGGCGATTTGGCTGCAATCGCAGACCGTGAATTTCTGCATGGCTCACGTCAATTGGTGAATTTTTATCCCGGCTTAGTCGCGAAGCCCCGTCCAAACGGCGGCGCCAACGACCCGACCGAAGACCCGACCGAAGACCCCTTAGAACCTTGGATCGACGGCTTTAACCGATACGCGGCGCGCATTGCATCGTTTGCGCAATCCGGCGCGGCGGACATTTCGGTTTTGGCGCTTGACCCATTCGGCTCCGCGCAAGCGGCGTTTTCGCTGGACCCGCATTGCCGGCAGCGCGCGATGGAGTGGGAGCACTCATTGCGCGAAACCGAAGACGCGCTTCAGTCGGCGGGGTACACATTTGATTGGATGCCGGAGGGGAAACTTGACGCGCTTCAATTCGACGAAGAAGGCTACTTTACGCTGTCGACGCCCAACGGCGCCAAACGGCGCTATGCGGTATTGTTGATTTCATCTGCGGTCCTCTTGCCTGAATCAACCATGAAGCGCATCGAAGGCCTCGCGTTTCAAGGCGGTCTGGTTTTATTTGCGGGCGACTATCCCTCCGTTGTGGCCGACAACGGCGCGACCGAATCCAGCGAAGTTCGTCTCAAGCAATGGATGGAAGAATGCGAGACGGTGCGGTATGCCGCAAGCCAGTGGTTACCGCTATTGAAAGAGTGGGTGCGTCCAGTGTTTTCCTGGACGCCGGGCAGCGCGTGGTTGCGAACCCGGCCGTTTCATACAGAAGACGGCCCGGCCTATTTAATGTCGAACGCGTCGCCGGATCGGTATCTCGATTCGATTTTGACGCCATCGGGCGCTCAAACCGTTTATATTGCTGATTTGGATACGGCGAAAGTCATTTATGAAGTAGACGCGAACACGTCTCTGCCCGTCGAACTCGAATCAAACGGCTCGCTGTTTTTGCTCGCGAGCACGACCAAGCCGGACGACGCGCTCATTGTCGAAACGCCTCAGACTCGCTCGGATGTGATTCCTGTCCCGGAGCCGTTTTTCTTTCATGCGCAAAATGGAAACGATTTGCTGCTGCATGAATGGATGCTGTCGCAAACCGCCGATCCGACCGCGCGTCCCGGTGAATTTGTGATGGAACACCGTTATACCACTTGGTTCCAAGTCTTAGAAACATTTGACCCGGCGTTGTTGATTGCGTATGGGTTGGATGAGAGCGATATTCTGTCGATCAATGGCGGGTATGTGGATTTCGAAGTCGATTACGGAGTAGCGCTGATTCCAATAGAGCCATTTCTCGTGTTGGGACGTAATACCATCGAGGTGGTTCGTTGCGTGGAATGGGGCGAGCCGCGTCCCGCGCCAAGCCCTTGTTGGATCCACGGAGATTTCGCTGTCGTTGAACAAGACGGGGACCTCTTTTTGGCGACCCCGTCTCTCAAGATGCCCGCCGAGTCTTGGGCGGACAACGGCTATCCATTTTATGCGGGCGTCGGCGTCTATCGCCAGAATGTGGTGGCGCCTGAAGAGCATGTCAATCGCCGCTTGGCGCTAACGTTCAGCGATGTGTGTTCAGCGGTTGACGTTTATATCAATGGCGAACGCGTAGGCAAATGTTGGCGCGCACCCTGGCGGCTCGATATCACCGGAAAAGTAAAAGCCGGTCAAAATTTATTTGTCTTTCATGCGGCGAATCAGAATCGTAACCGTTATTCAATTGAGGCTTGTCCGGCGGGCATATTGGGGCCGGTGAGCGTGGAGGTTTTTGAGCGTGTACTATGACGTTGTCAAACGGCTGAACGCCGTCTTGGCGGAAACCGCAAACCAACTGGCGCAGGGTTCGGCTATTGAATTGCCTGCGTTGGAATTTTTTCCTACGAAAGACCTAACCCACGGCGATCTGTCGACCAATGCGGCTATGATCCTCGCCAAACCATTCAAAAAATCGCCGTGCGAATTGGCGCAGCAATTTGTGGATGCGCTCAATCAAGTTGATTTTGTTGAAACCGCCGCCATCGCCGGTCCGGGTTTTATCAATGTCACAATGGCAAACTCAATCTTGATTGAGATGCTGAATTCAATCATTCATAACGGTGGTGACTACGGGCGCTCGAACCGGTACGCGAACAAAACCGCGCTGGTGGAATTTGTCAGCGCAAACCCGACCGGCCCGCTGCATGTCGGCCATGTGCGCGGCGCCATTGTCGGCGACGGCGCTGCGGAATTGTTAAAGGCGGTCGGGTACGGCGTCACGCGGGAATATTATTACAACGACGCAGGCGTCCAGATGGAAATGTTGGGGCGTTCAGTACAGACGCGCTATTTGCAACTACATGAACGCGAGGCGGAGTTGCCCGAAAATGGATACAAGGGCGACTATATCCGCATCATCGCCGCCGCGCTGAAAACCGCTCGCGGCGACGAACTGCTTGATTGTGATGACTGGCGCCCATTCACTGAATTCGCCGCTGATGTGCTTATGTCGATCATCATGGACGATCTGCGTCGGCTGCGCGTGAACTTTGATACCACCTTCAGCGAGCGTACCTTGCATGATAGCGGCGCCGTGCAGAAAACGCTGGACGACCTCGCCGCCAAAGGCGCGACCTACGAAAAAGAAAACGCCGTCTGGCTTAAGACCACAGATCACGGCGACGACAAAGACCGCGTCTTGGTGAAAAGCGACGGCGAACCGACCTATGTGACGCCTGACATTGCGTATCACTGTGAAAAATATTCGCGGGGGTTCGACCGCCTGGTCAACGTGATGGGCCACGATCACCACAGCCAGGTCGAGCGGGTCAAGATTGCGCTGGGCGTGTTTGATTACGACATCTCAAATCTCATCTACCTGCTGAACCAGATGGTTAGCATTCAACGCAGCGGCGAAAAAATTAAACTTTCCACTCGTGAAGGACAATTTATGACATTAGCGGACATGGTGGAGGAACTTGGCGCCGACGTGACCCGCTATTTCTTCGCGCAACGCAGCTATAGTTCTCAAATGGTATTTGATTGGGACCTCGCCAAACAACAATCCATGGAAAACCCGGTGTACTATTTGCAATACGTTCATGCGCGCGCATGCAGCATGCAAGAAAAAACCGAAGAGAAGGGCGTTCCATTTTCCTTGGGCGAGTACAACCCGGAAATTCTTTCGGCGGAGCGCGAGCGGCAGTTGCTATTGAAGTTGTTTTATTATCCCCAAGTGGTGATGGACGCGGCGGAAAAACTCGAACTGCATCAGATCCCCGCGTATCTCGAAGACTTGGCGAAGGCGTTTCACGGTTATTATCAGGTGCAGCGCGTGCTCGACGCCGCCGACCCTGAAGGCAGCGCGGCGCGTTTGCATTTGGTCTTGGCGGTGCGTCAGGTGATGAGCAACGGCCTTTCGATTTTGAAGGTTGAAGCCCCCGAACGAATGTAGCATGATAGCATTGGGCTGCGCAGCATGGGCATGTATTTGAAATAGAACGAACAGGCGAGGAGATTATTCATGGTCCGTTTCGGTCTTATTGGCGCTGGCAATGTTGGATGCGCTCATGCGGAGTCGATTCGTCATATCCCAAACGCATCGTTGGCGGTTGTCGCTGATACGCACCCTGGCAGCGCGGAAAAAGTCGCAACCCCCATGCAGGCCCAAGCGGTTGGCGACGCGCAGACATTGCTGGAACGCGACGACATTGATGCGGTCATCATTGCGGCCCCCACTCCCTTTCATTTTTTTCACGTCCGCAACGCCCTCGAAGCGGGCAAGCATGTTTATGTAGAAACGCCCTTGGCGCGCGACGCCAAAGAAGGCGAAGAACTGGTCAAACTCGCCAACCAAAAAGGATTGACGTTGACCGTTGGCCATTCGTTGCGCGGCTATCGTGAATATCAGATGATGCGCGACCGCATCGCCGCCGGGGCCATTGGCGCACCGGGCGTTGTCAGGCTGTCGCGCCGTACGCCTCATCCGCGCGGGTGGTATTCAAACGTCGCCTCCAGCGGCGGCGTGGTGCTTGACGCGATGATTCACGAACTCGATTTTCTGACGTGGTGCTTTGGCCCGGTAGAGCGCGTGTTCTGCCGGGGGATGCATGGTCGCGCTGACATCAAACAATTAGACTATGCGCTGGCCGTTTTGAGATTGTCGAGCGGCGCCATTGTTCATGTTGAATCCTCTTGGTGCCATTATGGTCAATTTTGTTTGCAAGCCGAGGCGGCGGGCGACAAAGGCCTGTTGCGCTATGACAACCAAAACGCCTGGGCGCTGCAAATCTCGCTGATTGACTTCAAAAGCAGCGGGCGCAGTTTTTTCTCTGAAAGCCCGGTTATTAAGCCCGCGCATTTCGATTTATTGGAGCGTTTCGTGCAATGTCTCGAAGGCGCTGGCGATAATCCTTGTACTGGTGATGAAGGGCTGGAGGCGTTGCGGTTGGCGGATGCGGCGGCCCAGTCGATGGAACAGAAAGCGCCCGTTCATTTGAACGCAGTTGCATAATCAAACAAAGGTGAACTTATGGTTTCTCGCATCGGACTGATTTCATTCGCTCACATGCATGCGTTCCACTATGCGGAGGCGTTGCGGCAATTGCCCGACCGCGCCCAAATCGTCGGCGTCTATGATGACGATGCGCCGCGCGGTCAAGAGGCTTGTCGACAATTGGGCGTCCGTTTTTTTGAGAAACTCGACGACTTGTTAGCCGAGTCGGACGGCGTGATTGTTTGTAGCGAAAATGTAAAGCACAAAGACCACGTCATCCAAGCCGCAGCAGCGAAGAAGCCTGTGCTGTGCGAAAAACCGATTTCCATTACGATTCCTGACGCGCAAGCCATGATTGACGCTTGCGACGGCGCCCAGTCGCCATTGATGATTGCGTTTCCTTGCCGGTATAGCACATCAGCCTATCGCGTACGTCAGATTCTTGAACAAGAAAAACTCGGTAACATCGTTGCGCTCAAAGGGACCAATCGCGGGACCATGCCGGGCGGCTGGTTTGTTGAACCTGCGATGTCCGGCGGCGGCGCCGTGATTGACCACACCGTCCATGTGATTGATTTATGGCGCTGGCTGCTGCAATGCGAAGTCACGTCCGTTTATGCGGAGATTGAGCGGCGTTTTTATCCTGAACTTGCCGTCGAAGACGCGGGGCTGCTGTCGCTGGAATTTGAAGGCGGCGTATTCGCAACGCTTGATACGTCTTGGTCGCGTCCCAATCAGTCGTTTCCAACATGGGGCGACGTCACCATGGAAATCGTCGGCGACTTAGGGACGATTACGCTCGACGCCTTCAATCAAAAGATAGAGATATACAATAATGACGCCGTGAAAAGCGAGTGGGCGTATTGGGGCGATGATTTAAACCTGGGCCTTATTAAGGCGTTTTTAAAAGTCGTTCAAGAGCCGGGTACGCCGCCCATTACGGGACACGATGGCTTGAAGGCGGTTGAAGTTGCTCTCGCGGCGTATCGTTCCCGCGACGCAGGCGCGCAAATTGCATTGCCGTTGTCATAAAATGATCGAGATGAATTGGGTGGGAGAATGTCTGAAAAACGCTTATTGATTGTAGATGACAACGCGCAGTATCGCGCTGCGGTCAAACGAAATTTAACTTTAGCCGGATACCAAGTGCAGGAAGCGGACAATATGGACCGCGGCTTGGAATCGATCGGCGCGCATGACCCCAACGTGGTCATTACCGACTTGGATATGCGGACGCACGACGAGGGCTTGCAGTTCATTCGTGAAGTCAAACGCATGCACCCCAGCCTGCCCATGATTATGATTTCCGCCGTCGGCACATTTGATGAAGGCGCATTGGCGCGTGAATACGGCGCCATGCTGGTGTTGAGCAAGTCGCGCATCGACGCGGAAATCGACACGCTCTACAAAGGGCTGGATAAAATTTTCGACCAGTTAAACCGCATCCATCAAATGCATGAACGAGTAGATGAGTGTTTGCATAACGGAGGCGATTCAGAGGGCCTGCGTGAAGAAATTCAAATCATCTTACAAGATCAGGAACTCGATGCGGGCCTCAAAAGCCGCGCCTACGAAATGATTGACCAACTCGAATCGCCTCAACGCGCACCGGCGGAAGGGTATACGGATGCGGATTACGAAACCGCAATTGAATTGCTAAAGCAAGAATTGCCGGACATCGAAAAATTTGAAAGCGAAACCCGCACCATGCTGGCGCTGGCGGAGCACTTGCAGCAGTCGCCTTCGGCGTCGTCAGTTTCGGTTTCAAGAAACATTGGCTTTTCGTACTCGTTTGCGGTGGAGAATGAAGTCAAACAACGCATTGGCCGCAAAGTGAACCGGCTGTTGACCACGAGCAATATCGAAAAACTTGCAGACCAACTCTATGACTCTACGCTGCGTAATCTGGATATCTTTTTTAATCAATATCTGATCCGCTCCGTGCAACAGCAAAACCTGGAAATCAATTCAGATATTTCCCGCCAAGTGTTAGAGCGAATTATTAAGCATCGCGATAAATATAAACCCGACGGTCTCAAGGCGCTGGGCGTTATTTTGTTTTGTTGGGGACGTCATCATGAATTCTCCAACCGCAAGGGCAAGGTGATTATCAAAAATCCCCTAAATATGAAAGGGTTGGATGACGACAGCGTCACCAAACTGTCAAGCGAATTGATTATGTTGCAGCACTTGCGCAACCCGTTCATTCACCCGGAATTTAGCGAGCGCGAAAAAACCGAATCGGTGCGGGCGGCGGCGCTGCGTTGTCTCGCGTTGATTGGCGGCACTGCGTAATCTTGTCGGACGGCGCCGTGAAAATTTTATTTCTCTTACCTCAAATTCCCTATCCGCCCCACAGCGGCGGCCGCATCGTGACCTGGAACACCGTCAGGCGCTTTGCGCAAAACCACGAAGTTCATGTTGCTTGTTTGTATCATCATGCCGATGAATTAGACCACTTGTCGGTTGTTGAAAATGCTTGCGCCAGCGTCAAAGCGTTTCCCGCAAAACAAAAATGGGATCTGCTGACTCTGCTGCGTTCGTGTGTTTCAACTTGGCCGTATAAAGCGCACCGCTTTTATAATCGCGACATGGCGCGTTATGTGCAAGACATGGTGCGTAGTCGTCAAATCGATATTGTTCATGCGCAAAATTTTTATACGACGACAGCCATTCGCGGCGATGAACCCTGCTTGCAAATTCATTATAAAGAGAATATCGAAGGCAATGTGCTGTTGCGTTTTTCTCAGGCGACGCGCAATCCTATTATCAAAATGGCGGCTTGGTTTGAAGGGCGGAGGACGCGCTGGTTTGAACGCCAGGCTTGTTTGAAATTTGATCATGTGCTGACGATCTCGCCCATTGATCGCGACGTAATGGCGGGGCATGAACCCCGAATCAACATCGCCTACCAACGCCCCGGCGTCGACCTGCAGGCCTACCCCTATCTTGAGGAACCGGACGCCGCGCCCGCCATTGTGTTTACGGGGACGATGTCGTATTACCCCAATGCGGACGGCGTGCGGGAGTTTTTGAACGAGTGCTGGTCGTCTGTTCGAGAGCAGGTCTCCGGGGCGGAATGTTGGATTGTCGGCGCAGGGCCTCCCGCCGATATCCGGGCCTTTGATGGACGCGACGGCGTTCATGTGACGGGTCGAGTTGATGATATCTCTATCTATATGAAACGGGCTTGGGTGTATATAGTCCCGCTTCGGGTGGGTGGAGGCATCCGTCTAAAGATTTTAGAATCTATGGCGTCAGGCCGCGCAGTCGTAAGTACGCCGGTCGGTTGCGAGGGGCTGGGGCTCAACTATGGCGAACATCTTTTGGTGAAAGAACTCGGCCCGGAGTTCAGTGATTCGATTGTAGAATTACTGCGCGACGAAAAAACACGGAGGCGCTTGCGTGAATCCGCGCGCGCCTTGATGGAGTCGACGTTTGATTGGGACGTGGTCATTCGTCAGCAGATTGAAATGTATCAATCGTTGCTGAAGCGTAGGACTGATTCAGGTTGATATACGGTTTTTTGAGATCATCCGCTTTACAATTTTGAATTGTGTACATCGAGTTGCCTGAAAGCAGATAAAAAATATCTGGATAAGATCAACTTTCTATATATAATGATTCAACCAAGAGATATGGATTTTTAAGTGAAACAATTCTCCTGCTTTTCGATCTGTCTAAAGCCAATTTTTTTTTCATTCTTTATTCTACTAAACCCTTTCCCTGCGTCTGCAATTGGCGAATTGATTCGCGTCGAAAACGCCGATCTTCTTCAATGGCGCTATTGGCAAAAAGAAGGTGGGCTGTCCTCGGATTGGGTTACGACTCTAAATCGATCGACTCATGGACGCGTTTGGGTTACACACGGAAATGACGATAAATTTGCAAACTGGATTGATGGTTACAACATTGGAGAAATTCCAGCACCAGGACAGCATTTAGAAATTCACGATACTCCTGAAGAAATTATATGGGCCAGGCATGAGAATGGACTTCAGATTCTTGATAACAATCAATGGGTTGTCCATCTGATCGAAGGCGTTGACGGCGACCATCAAACCCAAGCCTATCATCATGGTGAATACTATATTCTCACAAAAAACGAATTGCTTTTTTATGACTTAAAAGAAAAAAATACCACAACAATACTACAAGCAGATCAAACGCTCTTAGAGTCATTTAATGAATTTTATCTTTCTCCAACTCAAAAGACGCTTTGGATCGCTGGTTTGACAGGTCTGGCGTCAATATCGTTGACAAATGGCCTCATTGACCAAGAACAATCGTTAAAACACTATCCATTTCCAAATAACTTAAAACTCCGTAATTTGAGATATTTGCACGCCTATGACAATGATGAAATTGTTGGGACAGCTGATATCGTTGGCGCTGGTGCATGTTTGTTACGCTTTCTTCAGGGCAATTGGCAACTTGTTCACAGTGGAGACTTCGTGGAAGGTTGGCTTGGAACAGAAAGTTCATATTGGTATTACAACTATGTGGCGAGGAACCATACTCATCAACTTGTTCATGTAAGAGACGGAAAAGAATATTTCCTCAAAACGAATAAGTTTATTCGAAACATTTATGATGTCATAACAGATTCTAAAAAACAATTCTGGATTGCATCTCCAGCAGGAGTGGCGCTATATTCTGAGCCTCTATGGCAAAATGTCGCAGCCCTTCCCGAAAATGTTGATCATATTCGGGAAAGTATGGTCGATTCACAAGGAAGAATCTGGTTTGTTGCAAGAAATATGCTGATCCACTTTGATGACAGCACATTCTCTTCCTATCCATTACCGCCAAATACTTACATCGTTCGTAATGGATTACATGAATCAGCGGATGGCGGCGTCTATGTCATTTCAATGAAACAGATATGGCATCTCAATTCAGACCTGGAGACGTTCTCTGAGTATTTTCCTGAGACAGGAAGAATTATCGTCGGTCGAGTTGAACAAGATCGCGATGGTTCTTTACTCATTCTAACCATGCTTGATGGGCGTCAACGAATGGAGCGTTTCATTGACGGGCGATATGAAACGGTTCATGACATTGCCATCCCGCTTAAGAATATCTCTTCGTTCATATCAGATGGCAATTCAGGGTTTTGGATTAGCGATAGGCATTCTGTTTACCATCTCAAAGACGGAACCATTAAAGACATGAGAGGAGAACTCGCCTGGAGCGGGAGGCCGGTTCATGTCATTCATCAAAGCAGTGATCGACGGCTATTGTTGGCCGGTGAAGATTTCATTGAAGAATCGTATCAGGGCGCGTGGCGTGAATTGCGTTCTGGCGGTCTGAGCAAAGTAAACAGTATTCAATCAGACGGAGAAGAAGGCTTTTGGGCGATCTCTAACACGGGCATTCACCATTATTCAGATGGCTCATGGCTCAGTTACTCCATCGAAGATGGTCTCCAGGACAGTGAAATATACACTTTGCTAAGGACATCAGATGAGAAAATGTGGGCTGGCGGACGTTTGGGACTATCTGTATATTCTCATTCGCATGACCTGAACCCGCCCCGAACAATTATCTCATCCAAGCAGAATGTCAGTGAAATTCCATCGAACGGTAAAGCCAATTTCGTTTTCTCCGGTCGCGATAAGTGGAACTACACCGAACCGGGACGCCTCTATTATTCTTATCGCTTGAACAAAGGGCAATGGAGTCCTTTCACAAATAATTCAATGGCGTTTTTCAATGGGTTGCCGGCGAGAGAGTATGTCATCGAAGCGCGTACGATGGATAGAAATGGCAACATTGATCCGACACCTCCTTTTTTCAACTTTACAGTATTGAAACCGTGGTATTTTCAATCAGCGTTTTTGATATGGTCCGCTGTTGCATCGACGTTTACTCTGATTTTTGCTTATTATGCGATAAGACGGCATGTTCAATTGATCGCAAGTAATAAAGCGCTGGCGATTAGTGAAGAACAATTAAAAAAATCTAAAGACAAAGCAGAGAAGGCAGCAGACGCCAAATCGATTTTTTTGGCGAGAATGAGCCATGAAATCCGTACGCCGCTGAATGGAATCATTGGCAATCTGGAACTGATGTCTATCGTCAAGAAAGAGAACGAAAAGCGCGATCTTATGCGTTCGGCTTCGCTGGCAGCGCAAACCTTACAGATTATCGTTGGAGACGTTCTCGATTATTCAAAGATTGAAGCGGAAAAGTTTGAATTGGATGAAGCGCCATTTTCTCCGCGTGAGTTGCTCGAAGAAATTATTTCTATGATGTGCATTCGGGCTTCTCAGCAAGGTCTTTACTTGATTGCCGACATTGATCCCTCACTTCCAAGACGATGTAACGGCGACTCTTTTCGCATTCGACAGGTGTTAATCAACTTGATTGGCAATTCGATCAAGTTCACTAAAACAGGAGGGATTTTTATACGAGTTGATTCGAAACCAAGATCATTTGGCCGGATCACGCTACAGATTCAAGTTATCGATACTGGCATTGGCTTTGATACGTCAAAAAAAGACCAACTGTTTCAAGATTTTTCTCAACAGCAAAGCGATTCGATCAATCTGGGAACAGGCCTTGGGTTGTCGATCTGCATGCGGATCATCAATTTGATGGGAGGCTCGATTGATTGTGACGCCATGCTTGGTCTTGGCGCCATTTTCTCATTTATGCTGCCTTTGCAGGTTATAGAAGAAGGTGAGGAGCCCCAAAATAATTCATCGCTGATTTCTGTTTTATTGGTCGATCCATCACAAATCGAATTAGCAAACCAAGTGGAGAGTGTGTTAACAGAGATGGGGATTCAATCTCATCGAATTAAAAACTGGGAATCATGGGACGGCAAATCGACGGTTTCTCATATAACTTCATCACTCGACAATCCACCACCTTTAAATTTAATGCCTCCTTCACTTCTATCGGCAATCGTTCTCATCAACCCGACTATCGATCCTTCAATCCAATTCGAAGCGAGGCGCATGGGCTATCATTATGTATTTCAGAGTATCCCCAACAGTGATGAATTACGACGTATTCATTCGCCTTCAAATCGTATCACTCAATCGACTTCCGTCTTTAAAGAAAGCGAACAGCAAAATCAATATCCTGACTTTACACAAACATATTCTCACCGTCCTCCCGTTTTAGTTGTCGATGATACAAAAAGTAATCGGGCGCTTGCTAAAAAACAGTTGGAACAATTGGGAATCCCTTGCGAGTTCGCTGAAAATGGTAAAGAGGCGCTTGATTTAACGGAAGCCAAAGAGTTTTCAATTATATTTGCTGACTGCTCGATGCCAGTGATGGACGGTTTTGAATTTACCAAGCGCCTTCGAGAGCGGGAAGCGGAGAATGATAAACACACCCCCGTCATCGCTGTGACCGCTCATGCCGTCGTTGGCGACCGTGAACGGTGTATTGCGTCGGGAATGGATGACTATCTCTCCAAGCCAGTCCGAATGGACCGACTGGTTGATATGCTGGAAAAATGGACGCCTGATGCTATTTCTGATGTTAGAGTTCAAAAACCTTCTGTGGATTTTGACCTGTTAAAATCTGATCTTGGCATCGATTCGAATGATCTGATTGATGAATTATTTGAAGCCTCTCGCGAGGACCTTTCAATTTATATTGATGCCGCAAGACAGGCGTTGAATTCACAAGATGCGGAGCAGCTTCGAACGCAAACCCATGCGGCTAAAAGCGCCGCGACTAGCATTGCAGCAATGCACTTGGCTGAACTCCTTAATCAAGTTGAAAATGCCGCTTTGGAAATGGATTGGCAAAATTTAGAAACGGGGCTGAACGCCATTGATAACGAAAAAGAAAATCTGTTTCAGTTTATGATGGACTTTAAAAACAGCGGCGGGAGTGCGTAAAATATTTATTCGACTTCTATCCAAATTTGGCCTACCGGTTCACCGATTGTCCGAAGATCTTTGAGGCTATTAATCATCCCTTTCGTTAATTTAACTCCGCTGGCGAGTAACTTTTTGTTTTTATAGCCGACAATATCTTCGGCTATAATCGAGTTTGGCTTAACGTGATCGAGATCATAACACTTTTTGGGTTTAGTCAGTTTCGGTGTTTTGCTAGTAGGAGGCGCAGCATCAATTAATGCATCTTCCTGTCTGTTTTTCTCTTCTATCAATAATTTTTTCGCTCTTATCTTGATGTCTTGTTTCGCACGATGATTTTCAACCGCTTTGGAGATCGTGTCATGATGATTTGTGGTGGATTCTGACACGATCGTCGGTTTACGTAATAACCCCTGTACTGCAGTCGTCACATCAATGTATTTGTATGATTCAACCGGCTTAACCCAGTTCTCACGAAACTGTAATATGCGGGCCAACCGTTCAAATAAATTATCTCTTCCCGCAGGCTTCAACAAAAATGCGTTGACATCCAGCGCCAAAGCAAGGCCGAATAGATTTCGGTCGCCGTGTCCTGTCAGCATCAATATGGGCAGGTCGCGTCTAATTTTTTCATGGCCTGTCCGAATCAGTTTTGCCATCGTTAAACCGTTCATGATCGGCATGTTGAAGTCGGCAATGATCGCATCCACCATTGTGGCAGTGCTTTGAAGCATGGATATCGCTTCGTGTCCATTGTCCGCGTGCATAATAGTCTCGCATCCAAAACTCTTAAGAATCCCAAGTAGTTTGATGCGAGTTGTTCGGACATCTTCAACAATAAGAATGGAATATGGTTCTAGCGATGTGATCGGCATATCGCTCATTTCTTTATAACTGACAGATCAATATATATTGCTGAATTATACATGATGATACGATTTGACAAAATGCTTCGGGGAACGTATTGAGCGAATTGTGGTTTAACAAATCATGTTTACCGCTTTTATTGATATTCGAAGTAATTATGACGCGCTATAAACATGTGCGGTTGGAATAGCACGCTTCACATTATGCTTGAAAAGGGCAATATGAAGCGTGCTATTTTTGAATTCCGTTATCGCTTACAAAACGATTTCTTCTTTTTTTTGATCGAACTTAATGGTCTTTTCATGGCGAAAAGCTAGCATGCCCATCTGTAACGCAGTCTGAACGTGAAACCCTAAATCCATCGGGCTAAGCGTATTCTTATCTCGTTTGCGAATACAGTGGAAAAAATCACCCCAGAAGCGAATGAAATCTTCGCCATATTCGATGGGAAAGGTTTGATCTTTCTTCGATGATTCTTCTGCATGGGTAAAGACGACGTCATCATTCCGAATTGTCAATGTTCCTTCCCAGCCGCGAATTATAGGAACGCGGTTTCCTGCGCCCCGCGCACTGGCGCCGGGGTAATTGTTGCCCTGGGTTCCCATAACAACAACCGTAAGTTGCTCGGGGTAATCAATGAGCATATTAAACGTATCAGGAATCTCGCGTTCCTGGTAACGGAACTTACCACCGGTTGCAACGACCGCATCAGGCATCGTGACTCCCAAAATACTGAGTACAGGAGTAAGCGAATGGGGGTATAAATCGGTTACCGGCCCCCCTGCATAGTCTTCATACATGCGCCAGCGAAAATATCGGCTGACATCAAAATCTCGTTTGGGAGAGTCGCCTAAAAAAGCGCCCCAATTTAAATCTCCGCCCGGTTTGGCGTTGGGGTCATCAATCGGCATGCCGCGTTCACCCCAATCACCCACGCGAAAATAGCCGCATTCGGCGTGAATCGGTTGGCCGATTTGACCGTCTTGAACTAGTTGTTTCATCAGGGCCCATGCGCCGTCAGCCATGCCTTGAGTCCCCAACTGTATTACCTGGCTGGATTGTTCAACCGTTTTAGCCAGTTGTTTGGTTAAATTAAACTGCCGCCAGTGAGTCACGGGTTTTTCACAATAGACGTCTTTTTTCGCATTGATTGCATCAATGGCCTGATAACCGTGAATATGGTCGGGAGTCGCGATACTGACTACATCAATATCAGGATCGCTCAATAAGTCGCGATGATCCATAAATTGTTTTTTTACATCGAAACGTTCAGCCGCGATGGTCATCCGCGGTCGATAGGCGTCGCATACAGCAATGATATCTACATTCGAATCATCCTGTAATTTTGCGACTGCTTGTAGATGGGAGTGGCCGCGTCCTCCCGAGCCAATCAATCCATACCCAAGACGATCATTCGCCCCCATAATTCGTGAGGCGGATAATGCTGTGAAGGAAGTAGCAGCCGTAGTAAAAAGGCCCGTACGCTTTATAAAACTGCGTCGATTCTGTTTCGGTTTCTCTGTGAGTGAATTTGTTTTCAACATTGGATCCCCCCTGCATTTGTTGGAAAAATTAAAATGCGTATTTTAAAATTTGCTTGTGGATGTAGAGCCATTTGGATGTTTCTGTATGGTCTCCTTCCTCATCGTTTTAAAAAATGAAAAAGAACAGAGCACTATAATAAGGGTTTTTCCGACTAAAGCGTACTTGCTTTAATCTACCGCCATGCCTGGTGCACCGAATTCAAAATTGAATTTATAAAATAGTGTCTAATATACGGAAGAACCATAATAATTGAGTGAAATTCGATTAAATTTGAAACTGATTTTCACTATTTTATATTGCGTTGAATCCACTCTTGGTATGACATTTCAATTTGTTTGTTCGTTTTGATTCCGTCCCATACCGCTACCGCATACCGCAAATTCAATGGAGAGTCTTTCGTAATCTCAAATGGTTTTTCATGGTATCGCAAAGTTGCCGAAAGATATGAGAAGGGGGTAGGCATAGTAAACCAGGTCGCCGGACGTTTGTTTTGGGGATCGTTCATCATACATACGGTAGCCGGAAACTCACCAATTACAGAATAGGCGCACCAGTTGGCGTTGGTTAAACGTTCTTCACCCCGAAAGATATCTCCATCCGCATTTTCAGAATTGGTAAATGCCCCTATCTTGTCCATTGATTCTATAAAGCGCATTCCCAAACCATAATAATGCGAGCCGCCGACACTGATTGCACCCTTGCCCGGAACAAGTGACGTCTCCCACGTTAGCAAAGTTGCTTGCTGTTTGGGCAAAATCTCAACTTGAATGGTCCGAAATTCATTGGCTAGGATTTCGTTGGCTGGATTTTTCCATACAAGAGATTCCCGAAATACAGAACGTGAACTTTGCTTATTCTCCAATTGTTGAAATGATTGATGTTCTTGTTTACCGGCATTTTCGCTTTCTTCCCAAAAAGAAATACCATTCAGGCTCACAGCAAACATCAGGGCGTGATGATGTAGATGGTCATGAGGCGCATCCCGCAGAATGTTCTTTCCCGTTGGAGTGAACAATTTTTGTACGTATGGTTTGAACGGCGTATTTGAAAATTTATATACCAGTAGCGGATGCTCGGGTGCATCCACATGGAGGGTGTCCTGTTGTATGCTGACTTTCAAGTTGTCTTTTGCATAAAGCATAGAAGGACATGCAATAAACACCACCCAAACTAGTAATAGACTTTTTAATCGGATTGTGATCTTAAATGATGTCATCGTTTTTTCCCTGTATATTGAACTAAACATAATGCCTTTGCATATTAATGTTCCCATATTATTGGTATAAATACAATCAGAATGTGCAAGGTTTATCGGATTCGTTCAAAATTGTTGTTGATGATAGAGTCTTTCCTCACTTTGAACCCTCAAACGCACTGGCCCTCTTTGCTATGATGAATTCGGCTGCACCAAGGCTGCTCGGGAAGGCAGTCAGTGTTGTTAAATATGAGGCGCAGGTGATTCTTATGCCGACAATTACTCAATTGCAGTACATATTGGCTGTGAACCAGACCAAGCATTTTGGCAGAGCGGCGGAAGACTGCTGTGTGAGCCAACCTTCTCTTTCCGCTCAAATTCAAAAAGTAGAAGATGAACTTGAAGTTACCATTTTCGACCGATCAAAAAAACCTATATTAGTAACAGAAAAAGGGAAAAAAGTCATTGAACAATCCAAAAGGATCGTGACTGAATACAAAAAACTTCTTGAAGTCAATCAAAATCAGGACGAAATTTCTGGAGACTTTCAACTTGGTATCATTCCAACCCTAGCGTCTTATGTACTTCCGCTTTTCATTGAGCAATTTTCAAAGAAATACCCCAAAGTTCAACTCACAATCAATGAATATAAAACACAAGATATCATTCGCGCTTTACATGATGATAGGCTTGACGCCGGACTAATGGCGACGCCTCTTAATGATGATCATCTTATTGAGAGAGTCTTGTTTTATGAGCCGTTTTATCTGTTTGTCTCACAGAATCATGAATTGTCAAAAAAGAAACAAGTGACAGAAAAAGACTTAGACACAGAATCGATTTGGTTATTGGAAGAAGGCCATTGTTTTCGAGAGCAGGTTCTAAGGCTATGTTCGAATAAAAATAAATGCCAGGTATTACATAACATCAATTTTGCAAGCGGGAACCTCGAAGCGTTGGTTAATCTGATCCGAAAGGGACGTGGATGTACTGTGCTTCCACACTTGGCAACTTTACAACTTCAAGACAGGGAAAAGGAGACTTTATTAAAACCATTTCATCGCCATATTCCCACTCGGGAAGTGAGCCTTGTCTATAGTCGTTCTTTTCTGAAGCAAGAAATTATTGATGCGTTAGAGCAGGAAATCTTGCATGGATTGCCTAAGGAGATATCTTCCAAAAAGAAAAAATCCTTTGAGATCATCGATATCTAATTCTCTTAAAGCCAATTCCTACAAAGGCTTACCTCAAACCGCTCCCCCTTTGCTGCAACCAATAGTATTTCACTATTGAAACATAGGAAAATACTATTTCCAATTGGTTTTGTCTGTGATAGTTTAAATAGGTATTAAGAATAGTTCTTATATAAAAGCAATGAATATCTAGGAGGAAAGAAACGATGAAGACAAGTAAATTTTTTATGGCAGGGCTGTTGGCGTTGTCTATGTTGATTCCCGCATCAATAGTCAACGCAGCAGATATGGGAGAAACAAAATCAAACCGCTTCTGGTGGCCTGAACAGTTAGACCTTTCGCCGCTTCGCGCACAAAGTCCAGAGTCGAATCCATTCGGAGATTCATTTAACTATGCCGAAGAATTTAAGAAACTTGATCTTGAAGCCTTAAAGAAAGACATTGATAAATTGTTGACCACTTCACAAGACTGGTGGCCCGCTGACTATGGCAACTATGGACCGCTGTTCATTCGTATGGCATGGCACAGCGCAGGCACCTACCGCACGGTTGATGGACGCGGAGGCTCTGATGGTGGTCAACAACGCTTTGATCCACTCAACAGCTGGCCTGACAATGCAAACCTCGACAAAGCGCGTCGCTTGCTTTGGCCGATCAAACAGAAATACGGTCAAAAAATATCATGGGGCGATTTGATGGTTTTGGCGGGAAACGTTGCGATGGAAAACATGGGCTTTAAAACTCTTGGTTTTGCAGGCGGGCGCGTGGATGACTGGGAGCCTGAAATGGTCAATTGGGGCCCGGAAACCAAGATGCTTGATAAAACCGAAACGCGCCGCGACGACAAAGGCAAACTGGAAGGCCCTCTTGCAGCGGTACAGATGGGCTTGATCTATGTCAATCCAGAGGGCCCGAATGGAAACCTGGATCCAATTTCGTCAGCCAACGCGATACGTGAGTCATTTGGCCGCATGGCGATGAATGACGAAGAAACCGTCGCCCTCATTGCGGGCGGACACACATTTGGAAAAGCGCACGGAGCACATGCGCCGGCTGAGAATGTTGGCCCCGAACCCGCTGCCGCGCCGATTGAAGAGCAGGGATTAGGTTGGATGAGCACTGCCGGCAAAGGCAATGCCGAAGATACGACCACAAGCGGTCTCGAAGGCGCATGGACAGCCTCTCCTGTTCAGTGGTCGCACATGTTTCTTGACTTCTTGTTCCGTTTTGATTGGAAACAAACCAAAACTCCAGCGGGAGGAACGGTATGGATTCCGTCCGATGATTCTGCGAAAAATCTAGTTCCTGATGCTCATATAAAGGGCAAGTTCCACGCGCCTATGATGTTTACCACAGACCTTGCTCTTAAAGAGGACCCCAAATATAGAAAAATCGCAAAACGCTTCCTGGATAATCCAGAAGAATTTCAAGATGCATTTGCACGCGCCTGGTTCAAACTCACCCACCGCGACATGGGGCCGAGCGCGCGCTATCTCGGATCGGATGCGCCTAAAGTTTCAATGATTTGGCAAGACCCACTTCCTAAAGTCGATCATAAGTTGATTGATGAAAACGATGTCAAAAAACTGAAATCTGAGATTCTTAAATCCGGGCTGACCGTTTCGGAACTCGTACGTACGGCCTGGGCGTCGGCCGCTACTTATCGCGGAAGCGATATGCGCGGCGGCGCGAATGGGGCGCGAATTAGCCTTAAACCGCAAAACAAATGGGAAGTCAACGATCCGAAGGAACTCAACAAAGTACTCAAACAGTTCGAAAAGATTCAAAAGAGTTTTAATAGCTCGCGTTCGAATGATGCAAAAGTTTCACTTGCTGATTTAATCGTCTTGGGTGGAGCAGCGGCTGTCGAAAAGGCGGCGAGTGATGCGGGCGTTAAAGTTGAGGTCCCGTTTGCTGCGGGCCGCGCTGATGCAACCCAGGACCAGACGGATGTTGAATCATTCGATTTGCTCGAACCAAAGGCGGACGGGTTCCGCAACTACTACTCGAAAGAATGCTACATGCCGCTGACCGAAATGTTGGTCGACAAGGCGAGTTTGTTAAACTTGACCGTTCCTGAAATGACCTTTCTGGTTGGCGGAATGCGTGCGCTGAATGCAAACGCCGGAGCATCCAAAAACGGCGTGTTAACCGACAAACCCGGCGTGTTGAGCAATGACTTCTTTGTGAACCTGCTTGATATGTCCACGGATTGGAAAAAATCAGAGAAAAACGAAGGGGCGTATGAAGGCTATGACCGTAAGACGGGCAAACTGAAGTGGACGGCGTCTTCTGTTGATCTGATCTTTGGTTCGAATTCTGAATTGCGAACAGTCGCAGAAGTCTACGCATATAACGGTTCGAAAGAAAAGTTTGTGCGTGACTTCGTCGGCGCCTGGGTCAAGGTCATGCAAAACGACCGCTTCGATCTGGATTCCTAAAGATCGCCTATCCCTTACCGTCGGGCTCTCGCGATGAGAGCCCGACGCACTGGATGGCGCGAGTAAAGAGAAACCATCCCGCATCTTTTATTCACATATTAGAACGTATCTGAAATAGCGATTGCTAGAGCGGTCTGTTTGTATAACAGCGAGTCATCTCAGTTAGATTGCGCGGCGCTAGTCGCTGACGGAATTTCCGTCGGAGACGGCTCAATGCCGTATAATTCTTCTGTCGTTAAACTGAGATAATCGTCCATCATTTGAGAAGCGACTAGCGGATTGTCTTTTTGAAATTGGGCGAACAATGTGCTCAGCGATTTGTCGGGCATGCTCCGAATCAAGCGAACGGCCCGCAGTTGTTGTTCACGTTTTTCGTCTTCATCGACGACATTATTTGCTTGATAAAGCGAGATGATTAGATTTGATATTTCTTTAGGCTTGGCTTTTGCGAGCGCGGCAGACATTTTTTGTTCGAGTTCACTCAGCTCGCTTTTTTCTTCTTCTTCGCGCTTGCGTCGTAAATCTTGAAGGGTTTCCAATTGTTCTGACGCCGAGTCAACATAGCCTGAAAGCGAATTTTGCAGCGCTAACAGCGAGGCTTCTTTTTTCTTGATTTCGTCTTCACGTCGCGCAAGATCTTCTTCTTTTCGGCGTTGTTGCTCTCTAACGTCAATTATATTGTCGAGTAAATCCGGCATGGGTTTATCAATATCGCCGAGCAAGTCTTCCACTGTATAAGCGTCGGCGACTGCGGTGCTGGTTGCGGCTTGTACTTCATCTGTGGCGCTTGCCACTCCACCCTGGAAAAAGGGCAGGGGAATTTTTTGGAGCATTTCCTGGTCGATCACGCCGGTGTACCAACCGATGCCTGCTGCGGCGCCAATGAGTAAGATCGGCACCAATAAATACAACAGGATGCCGCCATGTTCGTAATCTCGTCGGTTAAATCGCTGCGCACCGATTTCATCCATTGCCTTGTCCTCCTCACGTATGGTTTCCGCTTGCCAATCGGTGTGTTTTTTCTCGCGCAATTTTTCGAGAATTTTTTCTTCTTGATAGAGACCGATTAGTTCTTGTCTGCGTTCATTTTGTTCAGTGCGCAGGCGTTCAATTTGCGCTTGTTTTTCTTGTTCGACCTTATTGATATACGCCCGGAACTGGTCGAGCGTTTTTTGCTTTTGGGTGTATTCACTGTCGCTAGATTGTTCAAGCAAGCGCTGACGAAACGCTTGGACGCTTGCTCGCCCGTCTTCAATCGCTTGTAATAAGTCTAGCACTTGATCTTCAAGGCGTTGAATCTCTTGTTCTTTTTCTTCGATCTGATACCGCTTCAACCGCATGACGGGGTCAAGTCGAAAGTGAAAATTTTTCATTTTACGCCGCCCTGTTTCTGCGTCTTCGTCTGAGGCGCATTTTCCGGTTTCGCAGTGCGCGGCCCGCACATCCCCGCGATATCCATCATTTGACCGACAACTTCATTGTAGTCAAATGATTCTTGAATGCCTTGTTGGAGAAAGGCGTCAATCGTCGGCTTCATGTCGATGGCAAGATCAATTTCGGGATTGCTGCCTTTTTGATACGCGCCGATGTTGATTAAGTCTTCAGAGTCGCGGTAGACCGCCAGTAGTTGGTTTAAGCGGCGCGCAGCTGCGACTTGTTCATGGGGGGTGATATCAACCATGACGCGGCTGATGCTCTGCAATACATCAACCGACGGATAATGGTTGTGGTGCGCGAGTTGGCGCGACAAGACGATGTGGCCGTCGAGGATGCCTCGCGTGGCATCGGCGATGGGTTCGTTCATATCGTCGCCCTCCACCAAGACCGTGAAGAGAGCGGTGATGCTGCCGACGCCTTCGCTAGTTCCGGCGCGTTCCATAAATGCGGGCAGCAGCGCAAATACGGACGGCGTATATCCACGCGTGGTGGGCGGCTCGCCTGCGGCGAGACCGACTTCGCGCTGCGCCATCGCCATACGCGTGACCGAGTCCATCATAAATAAAACGTCCTTACCCTGGTCGCGAAAATACTCGGCGATGGTCATTGCGGTGAGTGCGCCTTTGACGCGGGTCAGCGGCGGGTTATCGCTAGTGGCGACGACAAGAACGCTGCGCGCCATGCCTTCTTCGCCTAAATCTTTTTCGATGAACTCGCGCACTTCGCGTCCGCGCTCACCGATGAGAGCGATTACGTTTACTTCCGCTTCCGTTGAGCGCGCAATCATGCCCATCAGCGTACTCTTGCCGACGCCGCTGCCTGCAAACACGCCCAGGCGCTGTCCGCGCCCCCACGTTAACATCGAGTCAATCACTTTCACGCCGGTTGCAAGCGGCTTTTGGATGCGTTGGCGGGTGATTGCGTTCGGCGGACGGCTATAGATCGAACGAAGCGTCATGGTAGAGATCGGCCCTTTGCCGTCATTGGGATTGCCCAGGCCGTCGAGCAGGCGTCCCAGCAGGTGCTCGCTGCATTTGACTTTGGCGGGGCCGCCGGTCGAAAGAACTTCACAACCGGGGCGAATTCCGGTGATGTCGCCGAACGCCATCAGAATAACGCGCCCGCTGCGAAAGCCGACGATTTCCGCCGGGACGGGGTCGCTGTTCGGCGGGGCAATATAGACCAAATCGCCAACTGCGCCGCCGGGACCGCGCGATAAAATGACAACGCCAACCAGTTCGTCAACGTAACCCCGTTGACGGATCGTATGCGCATTGGCGATCAACCAACGCATTGTGTCCCAGTCGATAGCGTGAGGTGTTAAGGTCATTCGTTTTCAATCGTATCAGTTAAGATGTCAAGTTGGGTCTCGATACGGCCGTCAATGCCGCCGGATGGAGAGTCAATCATCACGCCGCCTTTGTCGACGCGTGGGTCAACCGCGATGTCAATTTTTTCAAGGTCGTCAAATTCTTTCATGAATTCAGGCGCCCATTCTTCGACGGCGGCTTTATCATCTTCGTGGAGGAGGATGCGGATGGATTTGCGGTCTGCGGTTTGTTGAATACACTCCTGGGTAATGCGGACCGCGATCTGGTCGTCTTCTTCGAGTTTTAATTGCAAAATACGCGACATCGCGTCGCAAATGATGCTGCGAATTTCCGGTTCCTGATCGCGAAACATCCCCTCTAGTATGGCCTGGCCTTCTACCGTCATGGCTTTGAGTTGTTGCACCAAACCGGCGATTTGCTGCTTTGATTCTTGCAACCCTTGGTTGAGGCCTTCTTGATGGCCTTGTTCTTTGGCTTGTTCACGAACAGCGGCGTTTTCTTCTTCCAACTGCGCTTTCATTTCTTCAAGTTCTTGTTGAGCGGCGTTACGTAGCGCTTCGGCTTCTTCATGCGCTTCTTCGCGAACCCGTTCCGATTCGACGCGCACGGCGTCAATCAATTCCGCCGCCTCGTCTTCCGCATGGCGCATCACTTTGTCGCGCTCAACAATGTTGTAATCGCGCTCAAATTGAATATTAGGCGCTTTAATGATTCGGCTCATGTTCGGGCTGCTTCCATGTTTGGGCGCTCTTCACTCAATTGTACTCGCATTCATACATCATTGCGGGGCGGTATTAATTGACCATTTCATCTTGTCCGGGGCGATGGATGATAATCTCACCATTTTCTTCCAGGCTGCGCAGGATGCTGACAATTCGTTGTTGCGATTCTTCAACCTGCTGTACGCGCACCGGCCCCATCAGGTCAATGTCTTCTTGTAGGATGCCCGCCGCTCGCGCTGATAAGTTGCTAAACACTTGTTTTCTGACGTCATCGCCAGCGCCCTTGAGCGCGGCGGCCAGTTCTTTCATGTCGATAGAACTCAAGACGCGCTGCATGGAACGGTCGTCGAGCATAATCAAATCGTCGAATGTGAACATGCGCTTTTTGACTTCCGCCGCCAATTCGACGTCTTGTTCTTGGATGGATTCCAAAATTTTCTTTCCAGAGGTCGGGTCGACTTGATTGAGCATTTCCGCCAGGGCGTCGACGCCGCCCGCTTCGCGGAAGTCGCTGGACAGGATGTTCGATAGTTTCTTTTCCAGGATGCGCTCAACGTCTGTAATGATTTCGGGGCTGGTGTGTTCCATGCTCGCGATGCGGATCGCGACTTCTTGTTGCGTGTCAGGGGGGAGTTCAGACAAAATCAGCGCTGCTTGATCGTTGGTCAAGTGGGCGAGAATCAGCGCAATGGTTTGCGGGTGTTCATTGCGTACGAAATTGATGAGTTCCGCTGCATTGACATGCTTGAGAAAATCAAACGGGCGCCCGGCAATCACGCCTTGCAAGCGCTCCAGTATTTCCATTGTCTTGCCTGGTCCCAGCGCTTTTTCGAGGATTTCTTTTGCGGTATTCACGCCGCCGTGGCTCATATACTGCTTCGCCATCGCGGTGTGATAGAACTCCTCGATCACCTGCGATTTATGTTCGCCGGTGACGTTCATCAGGTTGGCGATCTCTAACGTAATTTGCTCGATGTCGGAGTCAGCCAGACTCCGATAGACGTCGGCGGCGATTTCCGGCCCCAGCGACAGCATGAGTATCGCGGCTTTCTTTCGTCCTGTTAGCGTTCCCGGTTCTCTTGGAGGCACGGTCCTGCTCCCTTTACCCTAAGATTTAACAAATGCCAAATCGCGGCGCATCAACGCCGCAACCATTAACTGTTCAACCAGGCTTTGATAATCGCCGCGACTTCTTCCGGCTTTTCCGCTGCGTAGTTGATGACGTGCTCCTGCATCTTGATCCGCCGTTGTTCTTCCGCCGGCAGGTTCGCAACATCGCCGAATTCCGCCAGGCCCAATTGCTGTAGGCTGAGCTCGCGCGTTTCGGTAACCGGCTCGATGGGCACTTCTTCTTGGATCTCTTCATCTTCGATTACCGCCGGGGCAAAGGCGCGTTGGAAGAACAGATAGGCCAGATAACCCACTGCTAACAATAGAATCAACGGCAGCAGCGTACGGAACACGTTGCCTAACATCTGCCAGAATTCTTCGCGCGCTTGCATTTGTTCCAACGAGCGGTCGAACGGCGATTCATCCAGGACAAAAGTAATCGGCTCGCCGGGCAGGGGCATTGCGTCAAGCCCCGCTGCTACGCGCAGCGTCTCGGTCCATTGTGCGATGGTTGTGGGGTCGCGCTGTATTAAATTGCCGTCTTCATCTTCGGTGTAATCAATGGAAATGGAGACATATAAATCTTTGATAGCGCCCTGAGATTTTGCTTTGAGTATTTTTGACCAGGCATAATTGTAATTTGTAATTGCTTCTTCAATGGTTGTGCCCGTTTCTTCCGCTTCCGCTCCGATGCCTTCATCTTGTACATTGGCGGCAACGCCGGGGGGGCCGGAAATGCCCTTCGTTTTTGATTCTTCATTATAGGTTTTTTCACTGATGGCTGCTTGCGTCTCGGGGTCGATCACAACTTCTTCGGTGCTTTGCTTTTCCCAATCTAAAAATGCGCTGACGGAGATGTCATAATTGTCAGGGCCAACGATTTTTTCGAGGCGCTGTTCAAGCTTTTGACGAACAAAATTTTCAACCGAAACTTTAACTTGAAGTTGGCGGCTGGCTTCTTTAACGCCGGGTTCAATGTTGTTGTCTTCGCTTAACGTGCGGTTGTTTTTATCGGTGACGATGACCTGTCCTGCTTGCAGTCCTGTCACCGAAGCGGCGACCAGGTTTTGGATGCCTTTTACTTCTGATGAATCGAGGTCGCGCTTGGCAATCACTTTGACTGACGCGCTGGGTGCGACCTTGTCGCTCTTGAATAGCGCGGTGCGTCCGGGGTTGATCGCAACCCGGGCGGAATCAATCCGGGCGCCTTCGGTGATGACTTCCGAGAGAGTGTTTTGTAAGACGCGGCGGTATTGCGCGTCAAACATGCGGTCGGTCATGCCGAGTTGCACTTTGTCGAAGAGTTCAAATCCCGGGCCGGCGTCGAAGCCAATCAGTCCTTGTCCGGCGAGATCAATGGCGGTGATGTTTTTAATTTTCTCATCCACCATGATGCTTTTGCCGTCGGCGCTAATGCTGTATTTAATGTCATTTGCGTCTAAGTAGGTTTTGATTTCAGCCAGTTGGCCTACATCGCTGGTTTGGAGCAATTGAACATATTGCGGTTGGCTGACGTAATACACCGCTACGCCCATGGTCGCCAATAACAAGACGGGAATCGCAACAAATAGAATTTTTTGTTGCAGGCTGATTTGTTCCCATAGCCGGGTCAGCTGGTCTTGAAGCTGCTGGATGAAATCCTGCATGACGGCTCTCCTGTTTTTCTTTGCGCGTTAGCGCAGCAACTGCCTTCGCCCTCGTTAATTCTCTTTAACCGTTGTCGTCGTGGTCATTGTCTGTTTCGACTCGATCCCGGCGCCCTCGTCTTGCACATTGGAACTGATACCGGGAGGGGATGAGGTTCCAATGTGAATTGTCTCTTCGGTATATGACTTTTCGCTAATGACTACTTGCGTTTCTTGCATCAATGAATACGCAAGAGAATTGATGCCGATCAGCAACAAACAAACCGCAAGGATTCCAAAAAATTGACGACGGTGTTTGATGGTTTCGCTTGATGGTTTCATTGTGGTTCTCCAACATTATGGTCATTCGTCAAATTCGCCATACTGACCATGTCGAGAGTTTCTAATTCATTCGCGTGGGCCAACGATTGACGGGCAACGCTGCGGATGGTGATCTGGTTTTCAGCAAGCGTTGGCGCCAGCGTAGACACCAGTTGATGGAGTTCTTCGATCTCGCGTTGTTGAAGCGGCGCGTGGGTGACAAGACGAATATAGGCGTGGGCGTCTCCGTAATAAGCGAGTGCATTTGTATTGGGCGCAAGCGCAACCAGGGCGCGATCAATTTTTGCCGATGAATTTTCGATGGCTTGAGATAGCGACGTTTCAGGATCGGCGTCTAGGACGCTAAACAGGCGGGCGCCTTTGTTGAACCCCAAGAGCCCGCGTTGGGCCAGCTCTCCCGCCGTACGCTCGCGAACTTTTGAGCCGACCAAAATGTTATAGGTGCCTTTAACCAGGTAAGGGATGTTTTGTTCTTCGAGAAAACTGCGGATTTTCTGCGCGTGTGAGGCGTCAGGCGTAAACAACAACGGCTGAAGCAATCCCGTCGTTGGATACAATGCCGCGCAAAGAATCAACCATGTGGCGGTGGGGATCAACCATATCCCTGTTTTCAGGGTGCGTATCGACGCCAAACTCATCCCTCACTCCTTCATGATCGCCGCGACAGGCTCATAGACGCATCGAGGGCGAATCATTTCTAAATTTTGAATAGGGAATGAGGGTATAACAAAGACGCCGCGTCCCGCCGTTCTGGCTGGATGCGAAGCAAGGTGTGTCCCTCAAACCCGAATAACCGCGCCATTGCGCGATCAAAAATAAAAAGTAAAACCGAATCGCTTATATTGTTCCGCGAAACGTCATTTGATTCAATGCTAAACTGGCGTCCGTTTTAATTCGCTCCATGCTTGCATTAACTGCTTGCGAATTTGCATTAACAAATTAAACGCGACCCCGGCTTCTTCAACTGAAATCATCACTTCATGTACGTTGCTGATTTCGCCCGTCACTAACTTTTGTATTTTATCTGCAGCGCCGTGCTGCATGTTATTCACTTCATTGACCGAGTTCGCCAATAAGTCAACAAACGATCCGCCTGGCGCCTTTGGCGCAACCGGGCCGGATACGCCGTTCATCCCTTCGGTGCGGGGCGTTGGGCCAATCGGCCCAACCGGCATCTGGTCGTAGGGGCTGCTCACCCGTTCGTTTTCCCTTCGCCGTCAGCATTTGCGGCGTCGTTTTGTATGAGCGACTGCATCATTTGATGCATGTGCATCGTTCCACTAAAGGCGTCCTTGGCCGCGTCCATCGCCGATTGAACGTCGTCGAGGTTGGCTGGCGCGGACGATTCGATTTTTTCAACGTCCTGGCTGACTTTGCCCATCGCTTCAATCAGTTTGCCTTCAAACACGCCTTCTTGCGGTTTGGGCGTAGCGGGCTTCGGCGCAGCGGCCGGTTCGATGCCCGTGATTTGAGGCGGTATGCGTAACGGTGAATCATTCATGGTTCTGTCCTCAACGCGTCAGGCTTGTTTTTTATTGTCCGCCGATTCGTAACGCGCGCGTTTGCATCTGTTTGTAAGCGTTAAATGATGTGACGTTGGCTTCATACGCCCGCGACGCATCAATGATATTGACCATCTCTTTTGTGACGTTGATATTGGGACGTAAGACGATTCCGTTTGGGTCGGCGAATGGATGCCCTGGATCATAAATTTTCATAAATGCGTGCTCGGAGCGGTCTTCCGTAATTTTCTGTACCTTGACGCCCGTGCCGATGATTCGGTTCAAGCGGCGCCTGGCCGTCGACATCGATTCGGAAAATGTACGCCCTGGCGCTTCAAAGATGACTTCGCGTTTGCGATAGGGAGACCCTTCCGCCGTGACCATTGTGTTGGCGTTGGCGATGTTATTTGAAATGACGTCCATACGGATTCGCTGGGCGGTCATCCCCGATGCATTGATATGATAACTCATCTACTCTCTCCTAGCCGCCCGGGTTTAGCGGGCGCCTGCCTCTTGCAACACGCGGCGCAAGCCTTGGTAGCGTCGGCGGATCAATTCGCTGAACTGGTCGCTGCGCTGGCTGTTTTCCGCCAAGTCGGCCATTTCCTGGTCAATGTTTACGTTGTTTTTATCCGGGCGAAAACGGGTCATATTATCAATATCGACCCGCGGCTGCACCAATGGAATTGCTTCCGGCCCGCCGATGATAAAATGGGCGGGGTGGGTGCGTCTTCCGCTGACGTCGGTTCCTCTCAGAACGCGCTTGAGTTGGTTTTCAAAATCAACCGTAGCGCGCTGATATTTTGGCGTATCGACATTGGCGATGTTATTGGAGATCGCTTCATGCCGCTTACTTGCTCCCTCAATGCCCTTTTTGAGAACATGCAACGTCGTGTTATTAAACATTTGGGAAATCAGCATAAATCCGGTCCTTCAAATAAAAGAGTATCTAATTATTTAAGCAATAACCTTACCAATGTTTATCCTCGTGTAACTGCATATTCTGTATGTAGTTACAGTTATTCAATTACTGACGGGTTCCCCTTAAAGGGCAACTCTTGCCTCATTTAACCGCCTTGCAGCTGTTGATTGCGGGCCAATTCGCGTTGTTCGCGCAATCGCGCCAAAATGGAGGCGATCAGTTTTCTTTTTGTATCGGCTTCGGCGATTCGGTCTGCCGAGCCTGTAATCTTTACGCGGTTATAGGCTTCTTCCGCTTTTCGTAAGTATGTTTCATACATACTGTTATCGCCGTTTTGCTGGTATTGTTTGGCTTGTTCTTCATAAGCTTCACCCGTCAAAATTAGCGCGTCGGCGTATTGGGTGAGGTTGTCCATTGATTGTTCAGTTATGTTGCCGAGTTCGTTGACTGCTTGCGCGGGCTGGTTCATATCGAGATAGGCTTGACCAATCCGGTAGTGAATCATCCCGGTGCGTTGCGGCGCGTTGGCGTGGCGCAGATAGGCTTTATATGCGCTGATGCTCTCCGGGTAGTTATTTAAGCGATACTGAATATTGCCAATTGCATGTAGAGATTCTGCGTCATTGGGCAATTTTGCGTTATCCGGGAGCGGGTAATTTTTGGCCAGAGAGTCGAATGCGCCGAGCGCGTTGTTAAGTTCATCGTCGCTCTCTTGACCGGATTTTAAAGCCGATTCTTGAATGTGAGAACGGGCGATCTTTTTCAGAGACTCAAACCCCGGGCCTTTCACGCCTTTGGGCGTTCCATAGTCGCGGACGATGCGGTTGTACCATTCCCGCGCACGGTCGGGCGAGAAGTGGCGCAAATAGGCGTCTGCGAGTTTCATCTTGACGCGAGCGTTGGGGTCGGGGTAGGCCTCGCCCAAATAGTCGCGGTAATAATCAATGGCTTTGTCATAATTCGCCAGCAGTGCGTTGATGTCGCCTAGGCGTTCAATGGTTTCGGGGACGTGTTTTTTCGCGGCAGCGTCGTTTTGGTGTTTATCGAGCGCCTCTAATAAGTACTTTTCCGCGTCGCGTTGTTTGCCCGCAAAAAAGGCGCTGTGTCCCCGGTTGAACATGATTTCAATGAGATAACTTTTATTCTGGACATCAATGTATTTTGACAATTCGCGCGATTCGATGGCGCGATCATAGGTCAAGATCGCGTCGGCGTATTGCTGTTTTGCTTTCTCGCGAAGTTGTTGGGCTTGTAGTTGGTCGCTTTGCGCCTGTGATTTTGCCAGCAGGTCGTCCGCTTGCTGGTTGAGGTGCTGGCCGTATTCATCTTGAGCTTTGCCCATCCAATAGAGCGTCAAAAATGTGTAGTCGGTATCGGGGTAATTTTCTTTTGCGCTTTGAAAGCGGTTCAATGATTCTTCATAGTTTTTATCAACCAGGAAATAGGCGTTCGTCAAACGCAGTGTGGCCAAGTGGCTGATTTCGCCTTGACGTTCTTTGGGGAAGAAGGCGTCTTTCGCCAGCGCTTCACGGTAATATTTTTTGACGTTGGTATAATCTTTATTTTTCTTGGCCATTTCCCACGCGACATGGCCTAACAAATAATGCAGTTTGGCGTCTACGTCAGGGGATAATTTGGTTGTATTTTCCGTGTCTTCGCTTTCACCCAGGAGAATTTGCCCCGCCGCCATCGCTTCGGGATATTTTCGCATAATGAAGAGGGCTTCTGTTTTATTATAGATGATGTCTTCTTTGAGTTCTTTGTTATCGGTCGAAATCATCTCATCGTACAACGTGTTGGCTTTGCCGAGAAAATCTTGCGCCAGTTCGCGTTGCCGCGCCGCTTCATCGAGTAAGGTTTGGCGGTAGGTGATGCCTTCCGGGAACGATTGCGCGCCTTCCTCATTGCGGTTCCACAGTTCGCCGGCGGCGCGCCCACGCATCAGGTACATATCCGCCAACGGTTTAAAAATTTCATTTCGCTGGGCGTTCGAAAGGTTTGTGACCAAGCGCGCTTCGTTTTCTGCGGCTTCATAATGGCCAATTGATTCGCGCAGAAACGCATCGGCCTGTTCATTTTTTTCTTGTTCTTGGCTGCGTTCGTACAAACGATATTGAATATCGCCTAACTCGGCGTGTATTTGAGATAAAGCCAAACGGTTCTCATCGGGTTTTGTTTCGAGGCGTTCCAAGGCTTGTTTATAGCGCTCGGTCGCTTCATTGAGCATGTTGAGTTCTTCTTCTTTATCGGTCTTGGCCCATTCCTGATAAATGTCAGCGATTTTTTGAATCGCTTCAACCGATTCCGGCGAGGTGCTAAATCGTTGCGCGAATTGGTCGAATTGATCAATGGCTTCTTGATAGCGTTTGAGCTTTTGTTGGGACAGCGCAATGCGCCACAGGGCCTCTTGTTGGTATTCAACCGGAACAAATTGATCTTCGCCGGCTACGCCTTGCGAGACGGCGCGGTTGGCGATTTTTTGCAAGTAGTCTAAATAAGTATTGTAGCGTTGCGTGGTTTGCCGGTAGGCTTCTTCTGATTTCTTTGCAATCGGGTCGGTATCTTCTTCTCCGGCGTTTTCTTCATACAGGTTCGCCAGTTCAAAGGTGATGTCGCACCAATTGTAGTAGGCGTCTTTCGTTAATGGCGTTTCAGGAAATTCGGTAATGTACGTTTCAAATTTTACTGAGGCGGCTTCTAATTCTCCTGCGCGTTCTTTCCAGCGTTCAGCGCTGAGGTAATCATATTCCGTCACAATGTCTCGGGCGCTTTCCTGGTGTGCGACTGCTTGGTCATAGATATCTTTTTGCGCTTTAGGGCTGAACCACATCCACCACGCAACGACGCAGACCAGCACAATAATCATCAAACTGAAAGCGCCGCCGATCAACGCCCAGGTTTCGCTGGGGGAAAGGTGGATGCGACTGAGGATTTTTTCGAGGAAGTTGGGAACGTATTCTTCTTCCTCTTCGCTGATGACGTCGCCGTCGCCAGCGCCGCCAGCGCCGCCTTCTTCACCGTCTAGTAGTTCGAGGTCTTCTTCATCTAACTCAACGCCTTCCATTTCATCTTCAAGGCCTTCAGTCAGTTCATCGGCGGCGTCATCAATATCATCAATGTCATCGGCGACGCCTTCCAGGTCAGCTGCGTCCAGCCCGAGTTCTTCACTCAAGCCCGCTAGGTCATCGTCAAGACTAGCGTCTTCCAGGTCGACGCCTTCCAGGTCTTCCATCATATCGGGGTCGAGCGCCATGTCTTCGAGACCCGATTCTTGCAGCGTGTCCATTCCCTCGAGGCCGTCATCGCTTACTTCATCCTCATCGGGCATGTAATCATCAATGGCATCGAGTTCCGGCGCCGAGAGGTCATCCTGTTCGCTTGCAGGCTCTGGCTCTTCTTGTTGTTCAAAGGGAGAGCGGCTTTTTGTTTCTTTGGGGACGGAAGTAGAAAAGAACGTATTTAATTCGTCAGGCGTGTATTCGCTGTTTTTTAGCGTCCGGGCCAAATTTTTGGCTTTTGAGAACATGCGGGAGAAAAGCGAGGGCGGTTTGTCAAACGACGATTCCAGCGTAATCTGGCGCGGGATGTTGCTTTCAGAGAACCCGGCGGAACTCGCGCCAAGCGCTTGAGTAACGGCTTCATCGTCGACAATGGGGTCGTCGGTAAGTTGGCGGCGCCCTTTGCCGGAGATCATTGACTGGGGCAACTCGCCGTTGTCGACCATTACTTCGACCAGGCGTTGCTCAAGCAACGAGTCGACCTCTGTCATGGGGTCGTCTACGTCATAACCGGCCGATTTCATGGCGCGCAGAATGGTCTCCGACCGCACGCCTAATTCAAGCGCCAGTTCTAACGCAGTTTTTGAACCATCCATTGGTCCAGCCGCCATTTGTTCTGGTCCTTCCGGTTTATGAACCGGTTTGCATCATGACCGGCGCGTCGCCAGTCTTTTTGTATTCGTTCAGTTTATTTCGTAACGTTCGAATGCTGATGCCTAAAATTTCCGCCGCCCGGGTGCGATTGTTTTGCGTATGCTCAAGCGTTTTGAAAATCAGCTGCTTTTCCATTTCCGCCACAGTCAGCCCGACTTCCATCGTGTTAACGGGCGCCGCCGAATCTCCGACGCTGTTCGAGACGACGTCGGCAGATAAATGTTGAATTTGAATCATCGGCGTTTTGCATAAAACCACAGCGCGCTCCAAACAATTTTGCAGTTGCCGTACGTTGCCCGGCCAGTTATACCGGATTAACGCCTGTTCAACTTCGGGAACGGCCCCGCTGATCTTTTTGTTCATCTGCTGATTGTATTGCTGAATAAAATGATTTGCCAATTCTAAAATGTCGCCTTTTCTCTCTCTCAAGGGCGGGAACTCAATCGTGACGACATTGAGGCGGTAATAGAGGTCCTCACGAAACTCGCCTTTTTCGATGGAATCGTGCAAGTTGCGGTTGGTGGTCGCCATGACCCGTACGTCAACCGAAACCGGCTCGCGTCCGCCCACTTTGTCAACTTCTTTCTCTTGCAAAACGCGCAGCAACTTCGCTTGCAATTTGGGGCTCATTTCCGACACTTCGTCCAGCAAAATTGAGCCGCCGTCAGCCAGGACGAATTTCCCCTCATTCGAGCGGATCGCCCCGGTAAACGAGCCTTTCTCGTGCCCGAACAGTTCGCTTTCGAGCAATTCTTCTGAAATGGCCGCGCAGTTCACTTTGATAAAGCGTTTGTGCCGCCGAGAACTGTGATAATGAATCGCGCCCGCGATCAGTTCTTTACCGGTCCCGCTCTCTCCTTGAATCAAGACGGTGCTGGGGGTCGGCGCGACGGTTTTAATCAATTCAAAAATTTCCTGCATTTTTCCGTCGGAGCCGATGATGGTATCCAACCCATAACGTAGGCCCGCCGCTTCGCGCAGATGTTTGTTTTCCTTTTTAAGATCGGCGACTCCAAGGCATTTATTGATGATGATTTTTAATTCTTCGACGTCAAACGGCTTTTTTAAATAATCAGCGGCGCCCAGTTTCATCGCGGAAACCGCGCTTTCGACGGTGGAGTGCGCCGTTAACATGATCGCTTCAATGCTTTCAGATATCTCTTTGAGTTTGGCCAGCGTTTCGATGCCGTCCATGCCGGGCATTTTTATGTCGCACAATACCAGGTCGGGGACGTCGTCTTGGGCCAGGGCGACGCCTTCTTCGCCGCTGCCCGCCGTACGGACGTCAAACCCTTCGCCTTTGAGCACCCGGAACAGCAAGTTCTGGATGCCCACTTCATCATCAATGACTAACAGTTTCGTTTGCGGCATTATGTTCCCTCAATGGTTTCATCGGCGGCTGGCAAAAATACCCAAAAGCGGGCGCCGTCGCCGATTGTGCTTTCCACTCGAATAAACCCGCCGTGCTCTTCAACAATACGATTGGTTAATGATAGACCTAACCCGGTTCCCGAACTCTTGGTCGTGAAAAACGGGTCAAACAAACGGTCGATGATATTTTTGGGGATCCCCGGGCCGTTGTCAGCGACTTCGGCGACGACAAACGGTTTCAGCGGCGCGTCCGGCGCAAGGCGCTCTTCTTTTTGCGAGAACCGGACTTGAACTGTCCCACCGCTACTCATCGCCTCCGCAGCGTTGACGAACAGGTTGATGAACACCTGTTTGATGCGGTCAACGTCAACCCGAATCGTGGCGCGGGCGTCGCTGTCTGCGATCTCAATTTTAACGCCGGAGTCGTCCAGTTTGTCCGCTAAAAAGGTCGCGACGGATTGCACGGTCTCATGCAGCGTAACCGTTTGCTGTTCAGGAGAAATCGGCTTCGCCATATTGAGCAAATTGTCGGTCAGGCGGCTCAGGCGGTCAATTTCTCGAATCAAATTATCTGAAAATTCCGTGATGAATTCTTCGTCATCTTTATTTGAGGGGAGAATCTGCAAATAGCCGCGAATGGTGGTCAGCGGGTTGCGCATTTCGTGGGCGACGCCCGCCGCCAGTTCGCCCAATGCGGTCAGGCGGTCTTGGCGTCGCGCTTGTTCTTCTAACAGGCGCTCCACGCTGTAGTCTGTGAACAGGCACGTATAGCCAATCGCCTCGCCTTTTCGGTCTAACAGGGGAGAGAAGCGCCCCCGCGCATAGACCGGCTCGCCATGGGTATTGGCGAAATGCAACTCGCAACGCCCCTCTTGAATCGAATGGGCGAGATAGTCGGCGAAGGCCGGCGCGCAAATCGGCAGAAATTCGCGAAAGGATTGTCCTGAGGCGGTGCGCGATTCGATTTCGAATAGGCGTTCTGCTGCGCGATTGCAAGTCAGGATGTTTTCATCTTTATCCAGAGTGATTAAGGCTTCGGTGATGGAATTATAGATATTGTAGGGATCAATCTCACGAAAGCGTTGTTCGAGACGTTCAAAGGCAAGCCGCAGTTTTTCGGTATTTTGGTTATATTGGGCATAGAGTTGCTTGAGCGCGTCTACATCAATAGACCCGCTTTCCACGCCTACGGCTGCATGGTCCTGCAGAAAATCTTGCTTCACATTACCCTCAACCTGGATCGTTCAACCCGTTTGGCTGCAACGGTGAAAACCCGGGAAATTAAAAAAGATCAGTCAGTCTATTTCGTCTTATCAATATAACGCGGCGGTCGGACGTCTAGATTGCTGTAGTACGCCTTCGCGCTTTTTTTTTCTTTTTGCAAGTTCAACAACTGCTGGTTGATTGCGCTCATCTTGTCGCGTATGCCAACCGTGATCTCGTCTTCCAGCCGTTTTAATTCATCAATCAATGCCAGCAGCGCCTCTTTGGCTTCGGCTGCGGGCTTTCGTTCGTCTTCACTGTAGGAGGTATGTACCTCTTCCCAAGACGATTTGATGGGCTGGTGGGTTTCTTCAAGCGCTTGGGCTTGTTGAATCCACTCCCATTTCTCGTTCATCAACCGCGCAATTTGTTCGGTATCTTGTTTTTTTTCTTCAATCAATTCTATTTGCGCTTTTGAGAGCGCAAGAATTTTGTCATAGACCGTTTTTTCTTCTGCAAACGCGCTTTCTAACTGCTTCAGTAGGTCAAGATTTTGCATGGAGTGTTATGGGGAGCCTCCACTCTCGCTAGAAACCATTTTAGACAAAAATACGTATCTCTCGCTGTGAGTATAGGTTATATAAAAAAACCAGTCAAGGAAAAATTTTCCGCTTTTTGGATTTTGTAACATTCTTTCTTCAGCTTGTTACAACCTGCCCAACATCTCGACTGCAACGATCATATATATGCTTCGGCAGCCTGGGAAAAGAGTTGACTTTTCAATGATATTTTCACAGATAATTGTTTACTTGATGATGCATTAAGGCGGTTGATTACTGACCAATGAGACTATTTATAAAATCCTGAATCCCCCCTGCCCCCCTTTCAATAAGGGGGGTGGCGCTGCAAGCGCCGGGGGGATAAAAGTAGAGCAAGTTGAATCCGCGAGTTAGAATTTCTAAGTTTTTCGTTGAAAGCCTTGGCGCGTTGTGAGCGCCTGTGCAAAAGGGCATGAAAGCCCGCACCGAAGCGAATAGAGATGTACCCATGCCTTATATAGTTTTCTGCCTTGGGAATCATGTTTGGATGAGATTTTTTTTCTTGTTTGGAAACGTTTCTCTAATCGTCTCTATCATGCAGCGGTGAGTTCTATTACGATAGTTCAAACCATGAACCAAAATGAAATAGCGAAGACTTGTATGCTCAGTCGGCGCGGAGAATTTCGCGTTGTATTGCTGTATGTCCCGGCGGTGTTGATTTACGGCCTGCTCGCCAATGTCGGGACGCCGGTTCTCGAAGTCATTTGGGACATGGTGTTCTATAAATCCATGGCTTTCAGTTTGCATAATTGGTCGTCGTTTGATTTATCGAAAAACCAATCCGTCCCGCCGCTGTATCCCGCGATTCTCTCGGTCGCCTTTTTCGCCAAAGACTATCTGACGGTCGAATTCATTCAGTCGTGGATCAACCCGGCGTTGTATTTTATCGGATTGTTTCCTCTCTATCGGTTGGCGCGTATGTTTGCCGATCCTGTTGCGGCGCTAACCGCGTGTGTTTTTTATCTGTTTTATCCCGCTGTGGTTTATACCCAATGGTCGATGAGTGAAAACTTGGCGGCGCCGTTGACGCTGTTTCTTTTTTGGGCGGCGGCGGTTTTGTTGCAGGCCGACCGTTCTCGCTGGCTGGTTGCGGTCGGGTTCGCCGTCGTTCTTGCAGCGCTTTGCCTAACGCGCATCCAGGCGTTGTTGTTATGTGGATTCATTGGCGTGTGGGTCCCGTTCCGGTGTTGGAGAACGAAGAAACCTATCGCGCCTCCATTGGTGGGAGCGCTGCTGTCAGGGCTGATCGTGATTGGCGTCTGGTGGGGCTTGGGCTTTTTGGGCGTCGAGCGGAATTCGCCGTTCTATTTTGATCTGGAAAAACCGGACGCGCTTGGCGCGGCGGCGGTCGCATCAAAATTTTTGACCTTACTGGCCGCGCACGGCGCGGCATTATGGGTCGAAGGCGCTTTGTTACTAACGCCGATTTTGTTGGGCGCGTGGCTGGTTTCGATTTTGGTTCCTAAGTGCTTGACGCCGCTTGAGCGTGAATATGCGTTGATGATTGGCTGGGCTTTGTGGTTGATCGTCGGGTTCGTCGCGTTGTATTACATTCTGCGCGCGCCCTATGAAAACTGGTCGATTGGCTTGCGCTATATTTTTTATCTCAATCACGCCGCCTTGCCGTTGGCGGTTGCTTTTTTGGGGCGTTTTCGTTTGTCGAAAGACGACGCTTCCGTCCCCGGCGGCGCATCAATCATTTTCAGCGCGGTCTTTTTGTTTGCAGTATTGATTGCGTCCGGCGTGTTGTGGACGGACGTTTGGCCAGCGCTCGGGGCGCATAAAACCTTCTTTACGAATGCGCCGTCGTTAGATTTTCTTACGCAACTGCGCAATGAAGGGCCTTGGGTCGGCGGCGGAATTTTATTGCTAATCTCAGCGTTGATCGTCACGCTTTGGTTTTCAACGAAGCGTTTTGGGTTGGTGTTGGCGGCAGTGGTCATGCTGTACATTCAGTTCGCGACGTTGGAAGGCGCCATCGGTATCCGCAAGGCCGCCGCCCAAACGTTATGGGGAGAAAGCATCCATTATTTCTGTGATGACATACAACACAACAAATGGGGCGATGTTCCATTATATTGTCAAGAAGAATTCCCGTTCCTGATCCCCAATTTATATTATTGGGTGCAACGCCCCGTCGGGGCAGCGCCTGCTGACGGTTCGGGTATAAATCCTCCCTATGTGTTGCTGACGCCTGGCGAGTGGTCAGAAGGAGAACTGGTATTTGCTCACGGCGGTTTGAAGGCTTACTTTGTTGGATCCTCGCCCAGTGTTTTACCTTAGTGTCTTTTTCGATTGACTGCCTATTCAGAAACAATGGCGTGTAGTGTATTCTTATGGGGCGCAACTATATTTGACTTTTTGGGATTTGTTGAAAGGAAAGAGCATCATGGAAGTGGTGGTTCTTAAAGACTATGACGAAATATGCCAGCAAGCAGCCAAGCAAGTTTCAGAACTTGTGCGGACAAAACCCAATTGCGTCTTAGGGCTTGCCACGGGTAGTACGCCCATCGGCCTCTATCGAGAATTGATCCGTCAATATCGCGACGAGGGCTTGGATTTCTCAAAAATATCCACGTTCAATTTAGATGAATATGTGGGCATTCCCACTTCGCATGAACAATCCTATCACACCTTCATGCACGTGAATCTGTTTGATCAAATCAATATTCAACCCGAACGAATTCATATCCCCAGCGGCAATGCAAACGATGTAAAGGCGTTTTGTAAGTGGTATGAATCTGAAATGAAAAAACTCGACGGAATCGATCTCCAAATTCTCGGCATTGGCCGCGACGGCCATATTGCTTTCAACGAACCCGGCTCTGCGTTGGGGTCGCGCACCCGAATCAAAACATTAACCCGCGAGACCATTGAAGACAACGCGCGCTTTTTTGGCAGCGTTGACGAGGTGCCTCGCTTTGCGATCACGATGGGCGTTGGCACCATCCAAGAAGCCAAACGCGTGATCTTAATGGCGAGCGGCGAGAGCAAGGCCGATATCATCGCCAAAGCAATCGAAGGCCCTATGACCGCCCAAGTGACAGCATCAGTGTTGCAATTGCACCCGGACACCATTGTGTACCTGGATGAAGCGGCGGCGTCTAAACTCGAACGATACGACTACTACAAGTGGGTATACGAAAACAAGCCTGATATGTAAGATACCCTCGACGTAATTTTTATTGCTTGAGGGGCCAACAATGAACAATATCATTCTGTTTGAGGATGAGGGGTGGAAACAATTGCGTCCATTGACTTGGACGCGGCCCGCCTACTTGCTGCGATGCGGCGTAAACCTGTTGTCTGAAAAAGCCGCCCAAGCCTTTCATACAAAAAACGTGTCTTACCACGCCCGGCCTGCTCTACAGAACTGGCTCGCCGCTGAGGGAAAACCCACCTGCATAAACGGCGCCCCAAGCCACGCCGCCCTACTTTTAAATGGACGGGCCGTTTGGTGTTTATCTTTAGCCGAACAGATTACGCAAGGCGATGACGATTGTTGTTTTGTGCAAGACGGCGTCTTGGTTGCCGTCCGGTGTTCTGCGCAACGCGTATCGAAAATTGATTGGGAACAACTGATTTCCATCACAGATTTTTCCGACCTGCCCCAGCGTAAAATCTCGGCGACGGTCATCCAATATCATTGGGACTTAGTCTACGAGAACCCCGCTGAGATCGTGTCCGATATCGCGGCATCAGGAAAATCCGGCGCGCGCGAAGGGACAATTCACCCCGGGGTAACGATTGTCGGCGACCATGCGTTGACCTGCCGCCAGGATTCAGAAATTGACCCTTGCACGTTCATTGATACCCGCAAAGGCCCGGTGTGGCTTGGCGAAGGCGCGAAGGTCATGTCGCACTCGATGCTGCAAGGCCCCTGCGTCATCGGCACCCATTCGATTGTGAAATCGGGGGGCAAAATCTATAGCGGGACCACCTGCGGCGAATGGTGCAAACTCGGCGGCGAAGTCGAACAAAGCATTTTGCTTTCGTATAGCAACAAACAACATGAAGGCTTTCTTGGTCATTCTTACGTCGGCGCCTGGGTTAACATCGCTGCGTCGTCAAATACCAGCGACTTGCGCAACGATTACGCCAACATTATGTGCATCATCGACGGCGAGCGAGTGTCAACCGGGCGCCAGTTTGTCGGCGCTGCGTTTGGAGATCATACCAAAACCGGCATTCAAGCGATGATTAACACAGGCGCGGTCATTGGGGCGTTTTGTAATTTATTTGGTTTAGGATATTCGCCCCGCGAAATTCCATCGTTCGCCTGGGGCGGCCCGGTGGGGTGGTCGGAGCATCGCTTCGATAAAGCCTTGGAGGCGGCGTCGCGTATGATGGAGCGCCGCAGCCAATCGTTGACGCCGGAACTCGAAAAACTCTACCAATCGGTTTATGAACAAACGCGCGATGAGCGAGAGCGAATTTTTCATCAACAGGCGGAGGATTAATTGCTGCGCCGCGCCGGGTTGTGAGTCGGGCGTTTCCAAATAATAATACGTCAATGGTCGGGGCCGCGTAGCCTGGGCTGTTCATTGACCGTTATGCTTAAGAGCCGACGGTTCAATCATGTTGATATGGAGATGTTCGAATGATTCGATTTGGGTTGACGGCAGTAACAGCAATTTTCACCATCCTTCTTTTTGTGGGAGGATGCGCCAATACGCCGTTTAATTCGTTTAATGATGCGACCGACGTCGTCATCATGGACGGCGTGATGCATCCTGTGAACGAGGGCGAAACGGTTAACGCGATCGCCCGCGCGTATGAAGTTTCTCCCCAGTTGTTGGTCCGCGTGAATAGCGTTGATCCAAAAGGCGAATTAAAAGCAGGCAGCCGCTTGTTTATTCCTGGTGCGCAAGACTATAAAATGGTCACGCCTGCTCATCAAACCATTGCCATCGCAGATGCCGTCGCAGACCCGGGTTCCCACTCTGTTATTCAAATCGTTGAACCCACGCCTGCGCCCGTGCCCGAAGTGAAAGACGGATTATGGCACATGGTGAATAAAGGCGAGACGCTGACGGCAATTGCAGACGCCTACGAACTCAAGTCCAGCGAATTACAGCGCGTGAACAACTTGCCCGATGCATCAAAACTACGAGCGGGCCAAGTGCTTTGGGTTCCCGGCGCAAAGCAAGTCGAAGACGTTGAAATTATCAAACGCACTGTAGTAACGCAAGAGCCTGTCAAAGAATTGAATAACAATCCCGTCGTCGATCAGGTTATCAAGCCAGCGCCCACAGCGACGCCGAAACCCGAAGAAGTAGCCAAGGAGCCCGAGCAGGAGTTCCCGCGCAAGGTCAGCGAATTTGCTAACATGCGTTTTCAATGGCCGATCAAAGAGAACTTCCGCATTATTCGTCCATTTAGTTCGTCAACCAGCGCGATGAACGCCGGCGTTGATTTAGGCGCGCCCATCGGCACAGAAATTTCCGCAGCCGCAAAAGGAAAAGTGCAGTTGGTCGGCGGCGTGGCGGACGACCTGGGCGGCAGTTTTGGCAACTTCATCATCATTTATCATGGGAAATATAAGAATGATGATGTGAGAACCATTTATGCGCATAACAGCGAAAATAGGGTGCAAGTCGGCCAAATTGTTGAGCGTGGTCAAATAATTGGTAAAGTGGGCAAGAGCGGAACGCCTCCCGCCAGCGAAGCGGGCGTGTTGCATTTTGAAATTCGCCAAAGCACGACTGCGCTAGACCCGATCCGAATTCTCCCCGCGCTCAATGAATAAAGTGGGGTTGACGGGCAGACAAATATATTGATGATGGCGGCGACTGGAGACCAAAATGAACGAACGGCGCATATTTGAACGAGAAGAAATTCGCATCCCATTCATCTATAGTTTTGATGAAGGCGAGTCTTTGCACAGCGGCGAATGGTTTGAAGCCATTACATTAGACATCGGCCCGGTATTGGTCGGCGGCCTGGCTTTTCACTGTGAGCAGCCCTGTGAAATGGGAAAAAATATTCGCCTTTCATTGTTTATGGATATGGAATTAATGAACACCTGGAAAGACAACCCCGAAGAACATCCCCCCATCTATCATGGCAAAATTTGTCGGATCACTGACGACGACGGCAAGCAGAAACTCGCCGTCGCCTTTAAAGGAATGGAAGAATTGGATTTGGGCGCTGGAGCAATGGGCGGAACGGAGTAATCTACTTCGCTCCATGCAACCAACGATAGCCGTGGATCGCGGTCAACAGGCTTTCGACCAGAATGCTCGATTCATCTTCCACATAGACGTCAACAAACCATTCTTTTCCATCAAATCCTGCGCTTGCCGCCGCTGGTTTTAAATGCGGGGCAAGCGCTTCGATTAACAATTCAAATTGTTCCGTTGCCGCGCCTTGTTCGTTAAGGTGCGCCATTTCAGAGCGCAGAATAAAATCAAACCAGTCGCGTGAAACAGCGGCTTGCGCCTGTGCGGGCGACCGGACTTGCGAGAGCAACTGACGCGCTTCGTTGCTGCGCCGTTTTTTTCCGTCCGGGTCGGTATTTTTATCGCCCATATAATTTCGCGCCGCAACGCTGGAGTCAAACAAATACATGGCTCCATCGCGTTCAAGCGCAATCAACTCGCTCAAAGGCGCCGCGCGCCGTTTGCCCTCTTTGAATTGATAGTGCGTTCCAGGCAAGTTTGCGATTTCAATCTCTTCGGATTGAACACGCGGCGCTTGTTGAAATGTATCAAGCAACGTCCCGTTTGAGTCAAATTCCGGGAACGCAAAGGCCATCGAAGGCGCTCCTTGATAAAACCCAAACACGTTAAATGAAAAAATCTGGTTCGGTTTGGCCATGCTGAAAAAATCCATCATGCCGTTGCTTGCCATGCCGCCTTGTGAACCGCCGGGCTGGTCTTCGCTCATTTGCGCTTCGCGTCGCGCGGCCCGTTTTTTACCTTTGGCTTGCATCTGAAGCGAGGGGGCGGGCGTCTCATTTTTGCCTTGATTACCCTCGGTCGCTTCTAAAACGGCGTCAGGCGCTGGTCGGCGGAACGCGACTTCTAATAGCCCCGCCGGATCGTCGGCGCCGAACGGAAACGCTTGCATGGGCGTCCAGGCGGCTGTCCACGGCGGTGGGATTTCTGCTTGGGCGACTGCGGTGAGCCGGCCTTCGCCGTTGGGCCAATGCAGCACGACGTATGCAGAGTCCGCCCCCAAATGCGAGAGCAACTGCGGCGCCATGCCAGGAACGCCAGGCCCCGGCGGAATGGCGTGCGCAGAGTTTGTGAAGAGCGCAACCGCTGCATGAGGAAAACGGCGCATGGCTTCTTCGTGTATCGCTGGTTTCTCAGTGAGGCCAGGCGGCGCGGGCGTATTGAGAATGCCCGCGAGTTCTTCCGCCGCCATGCTCAGCCAGAGCAATTGTTCCTCTTGTTTGACGGCGAATTTTCCAAACGGCGTTTTGATGAGGTCAATCTGATTCGGCCCGAACGATTTGGTTTCGCGGTCGCTCTCTGGAATGTCTGACAATAACGAATCTAGAGAATCGTTGTCTCCGGTGAACGCCGCGATCCAGGTCATCGGAGCGCCTTCGCGGGGAGGAGGCAAAAAGAACAAGCGCATGGCGTCGCTGGCGCCGGATAAAGCCTGAAATGCTTGGGTGGCGCCAGAGGGCAACGCAGAGAGAAACTCGTTGCCGATGGTTTGTACGGCGTCGTCGTTCCAAAGAGAAGTGAACGCGTCTTTGTGTTCACCGATGCGCTTGAAATCCGCCAACACCCAGAAGACGGACGTGTTGGGCAATATCCGTTCAAGCACCACTTCAGGGGCAGGCGCTTCAGACGTGGGCGCTTGCTGTTCCGCGTTGGTTCCTGCGGCGACAGCGGGGCCGGGGGGCGATGAGGGCGCTGCCGTCAAATGAATCAAGTAGCCGCAGGCCAAGCCGCCGACAAAGAATAATAGGGAAATCAAGATGTGCTTTTTCATTCGAACCGTCCATCTTTTCGTTGCAATTTGAATTTGATTCACAGCGTAACTGTCCGCCTGGCTCATTCGGGCCGTCCGATGCGAACATTTAATTCTTTCATCTGGTTTTGGAACGAATCATAAACATTGATCCGCTCGCGATGCCGTAGAAACACGCGGTCGCGGTCTTCTGCTGTGTTCAAGATATAGGGCGTGATGAACGCCATTAATTCTTTATTGGTTTGTTGTTTCTTTTTTGATTTGAACAGGTAGCCCAAAATGGGAATATGCCTCAGGCCGGGGACGCCGTCTTCAATATCAGAAAAACTGGTGTCAATGACGCCGGAGAGTACGGCGGTTTCTTCGTCGTTTATCATGAGTTCTGTTCTCACGCGGCGGCGGTTAAACGCGGGGATTTCTGAATCGCCGACGCGAAGTTGAAATTGGTTCAGCACCTTGCCCGTTTCTAAATCAACATTGATGGTGACCGTGTCTTCATCATTAATGTGGGGTTGCACCGTTAACACCAAGCCCACGTCATTATAAAGCGTGCTTTGCAGGTTGCCTGCGTTGCCTTGTGAAATGCTGCCCAGCGTGGGAATTCGATCAACCACTTCAACATACGCACTTTGATTATCGCCGGTCAATACATCCGGTCGCGCCAGCACATTGGTCTTATCGCTTTTGGCGAGAAACCCTAAAACCGTTTCAAAACTAGAGCGAGAGATAACCGTTGAGCGGTCTAGGCTGAATTGGTTGAACGACTGGTTCAAATCGAGGTCGGCTTGAATGGGGACGTTGTCGGGCCAGTTGATGCCGAGCTCATTGTTCTTCAAGTCAACAATTTCAATGATCAAAATTTCAACCAACACCTGGCTGATCTCACGGTCGAGTTCTTTGATGATATCTTCGACCAGATCAAAATATTGCGAATTGGTTGTGACCAGAAGCGAGTTGGTGCGCGTTTCTGAAACGATGCGGACGTTGCCGATTAGGTTGCTGACTTCCTGTTCTCCGCCTTGCGACGATTGATTGAGGTACCAATAAAAGCCCCGGTTGCCTTGATTGCTTTGATCTTCTTGAAACAATTGCGTCAATTGCTGCGATAATTCCGCCGCATCAGCGTTTTTGAGTTGAATGACTTTCGTTCCGCCGAATTCCGGCGCCAGACGGTCTAGTTTCTCTACCAGCCGTTCAACGATATCAAATGCGCGCGGCGTTGCTGCGATGACGATGAGCGAATTGGTGTTCGGATCGGCGATGATTTTTACCTTGCCGGTCAAGCCTGTAATACCGGAGGATTGATCGTTTCCAAAATAGAAGTAGTTAGAATTTGAACTTTCTTCTTCAAATAATGCCTCGATCAGATAGGCCAAATCAGAAGCCCGAACATGCTTGACTGGATACACGCGGGGTTCTTCCGCCGACTCGGGCAGCGGTTGGTCTAACTGCTCGACCAGCGCTTCAATCATCGGGAAGTCGCCGGGCTTGGCGGTAATGACCAGGGCGTTTTGCCTTTGGTCTTCGATAATCGAAGTGTCTTTTTGATCGTTGCCGGAAGAATACCAGCGGTAGCGCGAATTTGAATTGCTGTCTTCCTGGTTCAGCAGTTGGTCCAGCATGGGTTTTAAAATGATCGCATCAGCGCTTTCCAGGCGGAAAATTTTGGTGAGTTTCTCATAACTCTCTTTGCTGTCCAAAACTTGAATCAACTTACCGACTTCTAAAACGTCTTCGGGATACGCTGAAACCACGATGGTGTTAGTGCGTGAATCCGCAGAAACGCCGGGCCTGTAGTTACTGGTTTGGCGCCCTTGGGCGAGTTGCGTCAATGTTTGAACAATTTCGGTCGCATCGCCGTTTTTTAGCGTGAAAGTCTGCGTATGTAATTCTTCTGTTTTGCTGGTGTCTAATTTTGTGATGAATTCTTTGACGGCGTCAATCGCTTCGGTCGGCGCAGAAACAATGAGCGAGTTGGTTTGGCGGTCAATGACGACTTCAACCGGCGCTTGCTGGCGGCGCCCGCCGCGACCTTCTATCAATTGCGCTTGAACAATATTGCCTAATAAATCATCGAGATCGCGCCCAATGTCATTAGCGTTCAGGTATTTCAACCGAAACACTTGCACCGACATGTCGCCAATCGCGCTCTCTTTGTCTAACTCACGGATGATGTCTTCCAGCCGTTGGATGTTCGCCGCTGTATCGGTGATGATGAGCGAGCGCGTACGTTCATCCGCGATGACGTTCGCCGTGTCGGGAATCAATGGCGATAGCGATTCTTTCAGAGAAGACGGCGACGCGAAATTCAACTTAATGACCTGATGTTTCATGCGCGAACCCATGGTGTCATCGTCGGCGCCGGATTTTACTTCCAGCCCTTTTTGTTTCGCGCCCGACACGGTCATCACGATAATCATTTCGTCATATTCAATGAAGGTGATGCCTTTGAGAAGAAACGCTTGGTCGATGATTTCCATCGCTTGTACGGCGGTGACTTCATTGGGGTTGATAATATTGATCTGGCCTTGTACGTCGTCGCTTTTGAGGACGACCTTCTTGCTCAAGTCGCTGATGAATTTCAACACTTGCTCGATCGGGGCGTTGTTAAAATTCAGGCTGAACTTTTCTGGTTCGCCTTCATCGCTTCCATCCACCGGCTGGGCGGATTTTCCGTTCGGTGAAATCACGCTGAACATCCCTTTTACGGTATCCGCCAGAATGCTGCCCAAACCTTTGGCGGATTCGCTGCTCGTCTCTTCGCTGCTTTCTTGCGCGAAGGGTTGCAGGGTGGGCGCTGCGATGAACAACAACAGGCTCCCCAAAATTAGTGTGATATAGATCGAGCGTTTCATAGTCCCACTCCTTAGAATTTTCGTATTGTGATTATATTGAATTGACAATCCCTCAGCCTCCCTGGCCCATGCGTCTCATCATTCGTTCGCGAACCTGGGGCGGCGCGTTTTCCAGCATTTGACGTCGTTGCTCTGGTGGCATGTTGCGCATTGCTTCACGCATGCCCGCACCGCCTCCACCGCCCATTTGCATGGCTGGCATTGGCGATGACATATCGCCGCCGGGCATTGGCGGGCGCTGTGACTTCCTTCCCGAACGATTGTTGACCGGACGGCCGCCACCGCCGCCGTTTTGTCCGGTGAACATTTCAAACATGCGTGGTTGGTCTTCGCCTTCAATCTCAATGGTCACACTGAACGATTCGATTGAGACTAAGGTCGCGTTGCCGATTCGGCCTCCAACCGCGACGGGCTGTCCGTTAATCACGGCTTTGTCGAGATAAATCGCGGTCAACATAAATTTGGGTTCCTGAAAACGAAAAATATCTTTTTCGGGTTTTCGCGGTTGCCCGCCGCCCTGATTGCTCGGCCCCATTTGTGGATTCGGCGCCTGTTCTTCGTTTTTATTTTCTTTTGAATCGCTTGACTCGGCTTGTGCGATGAGCCGGTCGACATGGCGCAATTCCAATAGGCGATACAATGTTCCGCCAATTTGAAATACCAGCACGGCGCCCAGCAGGGCATAGACGATTTGCTGCCAATAGGCGCGTAGGTAACCGATGGCGCGTTCACGGAGTTGGTAATTCATGCGCCGCCTCCTTGCCGCAGGTTTGTCGGCGCGTTGTTTTCAAAACGGGTGTTCAGCAAGTACGTGGTCAATTTGAGTTGCACTTGCAAGTTCGGTTGATTGGCGTCTTTCAGCGACGCCTTTAAGTTAGACGGTTGCAACAAAATTTCTGATTTAGAAAAATTGTCCAACAATTGAATCAACTGTGGGTATTGGCATTCCAGTGAAAGGTTCGCTTCCAGTTGCGGCAGCGGCTTTGCGCGCTTGTTGATGGTGCTCGAATAATTTTTGACTTGGACGCCGCTTTGCCCGGCGACTTTTTCAATTTCTGCATATAACTGGCTAACATCTTTTTCGCTGATGAAACGTCCGGTTTCATTGCCGATCTTTTTTCGCCAGTTCATGTTTTTCGCTTTCTGATCTTCGACGGTCGCCATCTGTTCGAAGAGCGTATCAAAGCGGTCCGCCGTGGCGGAAGACACTTCCATGTCGTTGCTCGACATGACGTTCATCAAAATGTACGCAACGCCGATCACGGCGATGCAGCCTGTGATGAGCGCCATGCGTTTTTCCCGTTTTGAAAGGGAAGCCATAATCTGCTCCTATGCCCCCGGAACCAATTTGCCGGTTAGATAAATCACGATGCCTTCTTTTTCCATCACGGCGCGGTCAGAGACCACGTCTCGAAAGTACTTGCTTGCGTTTAATTGTTCGATGATTTTCAATACGTTTTGATTGTTTCCGCCCACCAATGACAAGACGACGCCGTCTTTGTCGTCGAACGATAAATTCTTGATGAGCAATTTTTTTTCAGACGAAAGCGTTTCCGACAAAAAGAGCAGCACGTCCGCCATCGCGACGCGGCGTTGCGCCATGGCGCGCAATCCCGTCTCTTCGTTTTGCAGGTGGGTCGCAAGTTTCAGCAGGCTTTTGCCTTCGCTGAGGCGCGCATCGACTGCGCTGTTAAACCATAAGGCGCTTGCGATCCACAAGACAATCGCGGCGGCGGTTATAACGCCTGCATTGCGAATAAACGCCCGCGACGGTTGCGCTGCTTCCCAGATTCGCGCGCCCCAGACGGTTTCTTCCTTCTCATCGAGCAGATTGACGCCTGACAACCCGGCGCACAAACGCGCATAGGCAATCGCTAACAATGGAAGGTGGTCATTACAGGGTTGGGCGGTTTTGCATTCAAAACTCGAAGCCATGTCGTTTGCGCTAAGCCGATATAATGTTAATGAATGTTGCGTCGCGAGCGATTCAAGCGCATCTCCAGGCTGATCGTCAAATCCTGCAATGATGAGCGAACGAATCTCGCCTGCGATCAATCGTTCCGAAACATACGCCAGCGTGCGTTCGATTTCTTGCGCGAGACGCTGTTGAATATCTGTATCGCCTGCTTCAGTTGATGTGGACAGATTGACCGTTCGCGTATAGTAGACCGCGTTGGAATCCGCTGCGGCGATTTCGGCGCGGTCGCCTTCTTGCATCACGAGAAGGGCGGGTTGACGCAGCAGCCCCGCTTCGGATTGCAGCGCATACTCATAAAACGCCCAGATGCTCGGCGTGATTTGCGAAATGGGGATGCGGTTGGCGGGCCAATCCGCCGCCCAGTCGTTGAGGATCGATTTTCGCGCGGCGATCCAAAGTAGTTTGGGGCTGGTCGTCGTACGCTTGCTGGAGACCCAATAATCCCAGGCAATGTCTTCAATCGGTACCTGCAACGCTTCCGACACTTCAAACGCAACCAAGTCGCGCAGGTTGTCATCGTCGGCGGGCGGCGCATCAATGGTGCGCGCCGTTAAGCGGTGGGAGGGCGCCGCCAGCACGGCTTCATAACTGACCCAGATTCCCGCTTGCAGTTGCCTGGCGACCAACTCGATTGCGCTCTGCAGCGTGAGGTCTTCGCCGTCGATGTGTAACGGTTGTACGCCCGCGCCCAGCAGTTGCACTTTGTTTGCGTCGCGTGACGCTTCGATCCAAACGAGCCGGTCGTCGAGTCGCTGAAATAAAATTAAGTGATTCACGGATGCGCTCATCGCACCACCTTCCAATATATAAATTGTGGAGGTTCCGCGTTGCGGTCAAATATTGCGAACACCTGTTTGTAGGCGTTGTTTGCCTGAATGTATCCTGTCGAACGCATCGAAAAGACGGACGATTTGGTGCAGGCGATCTCGGTCATGCGCGCGAATTGTTGTTCGCTCACGCCCTGCACGTCAAGCAGTTCGCCCAGCGATTCAAGCGGCCCGTCGCTGGACTCGCGGTATTCAATGATGGTTTCGACGATTTCTTCATTTTGCGGGAAGAAGCATTTCAACACTTCACGCGGCGCCGTATTGAGGTTCACGAGGCCAAATAATTTCTCATCATCCGTCGTCGTGATGCGGTCTGCTACGTCGCGCATTTTTTCTTTACTGAGGATGCGTTGATTGTTGTTATTATTTCGCCCGCCGCCGTTGTTATTGTTTTGCTGGCGCGAAATTAAATCGCCGATACGGGTATATTCATTTCCGTCGCGGCCTTGAATGATTTGGTTGATTTCTTCATCGCTGAGAACGTCGCTCAATTCTTCTTTCATCTCATCTTCATTCGCGCTATTGATGTTGATGCGCGATAGGCCGTCGCCGCTTTCATTTTTTTCATACGAATAAACGGTCAGATAATGGATCCAGCCCAGATTGAGTTCGTCGTTTCCATCGTCGATGGGGAACGAACTTTCGCCGTCGTTTTCATTGAGGTCAAGCAAGCCGTTTGAATTAATGTCTTCGCCGTAAAGCACTTCAACAGAAACGCCCCGCACCAACATGAGTTCGCCCAAAGTGTCGAACTGTCCGTTCTTGGGCTGGTAGGGTTCTTCGAGCGATTGGTAATAATCAATTTCCGCCCCGAAAGTGCGTTGTTCGTCATTCTCATCCCGCCAATCTAGAATTGCGTCGGCGAGTTCTTCGGTTGCGTATGGCAGCGCCAAGATCATATCGCGGGTTGCGGTATTAATGTTGAGTTTGGAGCATTCATCCACACATCCATACGCCGTCGATCCTGGAGTTGAAAAATCAGGATGCTCAACCCGGTAAACGCCGTCGCCCAGGGTTGCGTCGAAAAACGCATCGGCGCTATTGCTCCAGGTTTCGTTGAGTGAATCGAAGGTGGTGAGTTCGTAATCGTCAATCAGTTCCGCCACGGCGCGGTAGACGCCCGCCTCGGCGAGCATCTCGGCCTGCAGGGCGTCGTTTAAGTTTTTATTGATTTTGACCGCAAGGCGCGATTCCCTCGAGAACAGCATGGTGAACGTCCCCATGACGGTGACGATCCATAGTACCACGATCAGCGCGATGCCGCGTTCGGAGGCCCTCATCGTTCGCCTCCTGGTTCGTCGCTTGTGCTGGACGTTCCGCCGCCTTCAGATGCGCCCCGGCTCAAGGTCAGCCAGATGGTGGTATTGTGTTGAGTGAGCAATTCCGGCGTTGGTTCTTGTTCAAGTTCATTGGGTCGATAAAACCCCAGATTAATATTGACCGCAATCGGCAGGTCGGCTTCGGAATTCCATTCCGGCCACCACATCAGGCCGTCATAATATTCATAATTGATCGATATGATGTGCGGCCCCAGCAGCGAAATTTCGCCGCCGCTGAACGGGTCGTCGTCGGGCGTGGCGTCGTATCGGCGCACCAGCCAGCGCTCGGGGGTCGAGTCGTCGAGGTCGATGAAATACTGCACCTCGGCGAGGTCGCTGGTTCCTTCGCCAATTTCGATGGGATTATTCACCATGCTGATAAAGGTCAGCGTGTCGGCGTCGAATTGGCCGTTCTGTTCATCCATGCCGACGAAGCGGGTTACGTCTCCATGCGGCGAGATGAAAGTGGAAGCCAGGTCGGTGCGCATCCGGGTGAAGATCATATTGGCGATTTCTGCATCGGAGGTTTTTCCGCCGCGAATTTTATAGGCGCTTAGCACAACCGAGAGCGAAAAGAACGCGCCCGACAACACCAGCGAAGTGATGGTGGTCGCAACTAACAACTCAATTAACGTAAACGCCGGAGACCGCATCATGCTTCGCTTTCCTCCGCCGTTGTTGTGGTTGTGGCCATATAGTAATGATAGGTCGTGCAGGTGCGCGCGTATTCTTTGTCGCCGCGAATCCAGTCAATCGTCATCTCGACCAGATAAAAATTGGTGTAGTTGGTCGGGGTGTAGACGGCGCTCCAACTGAAGCCGGGATGGTTGGTGAACGTGCCCTGGTTGGCGTCGAGCGGCGACAGCATATTGGCGCGGACATGGGTGCGCAGTTCAGTCATCATGGAGGTGGAAATTGCATAGTCTTCCGCCACCCGGCTGGCGACCAGTGAGGCGGAGAACGTGGTGAGGATGCTGGCGATGGCAATGCCCATAATGGTCATCGCGGCCAGCGCTTCCACCAGAGAGAACGAGTTTTCCGCTCGTCGCTTAGTCCTCATACAGCGTCTCCACTTTGTGGTCCCAAATCAATACTTGCCCGGTCAGCCCGACCACGCCGACGGTGTAGACGCGCTGGGTCTCGTCCACCAAGGTAAGCAGCGCGTCGGAAGTTGAACCGTTGGGCGAAAACAAGAGTTCATTTTCTTCCAACCCGCCGTATAGGCTTTGCTTTTCAAATGACGCAATCTTGATGGTCGCCGGTTCGCGCAATTGTTTTGGAGAAGGGAAGGGCGTGCGTTGTTCTTCAAAAATGCCGGGTTGCATAAACGGGTCGATTTCAATCGAAAACAAAATACCGCCTGCTTCAGAATCAAACAGGATTTTCGTTTGTGCGCTGCGCTGGATGGCTTCGCTTCGGGCGTAACGTATGATGTTGCCAATGGCCTGCGAAGCGTTTTTGAGTTCCTGCGACGTCAACACGTTACGGAACGAAGGGATCGCCATGCCCATCATGATGCCCATGAGGGTAATGACCATTACCAGTTCCATTAAGGTAAAACCGTGTTGTGCGCGCGCGTGTTTATTCTTCATTGAATCATTTCACTGATATTCATAATTGGCAGCAGGAACGCAAACAGAACGCTGCCGACGCCTAGCGCCATCAAGATGATGACGATGGGTTCAAATAAGGTAATAAACCGTTTAATGGCTTGTTCAACTTCGGCGTCGAAGGTGTCGGCGACTTGAAACAACATCTCGTCCAGGCTGCCCGACTGCTCGCCGACCGCGATCAGGTTGGTTACCATCGGCGGGAAAAATCCCGTCTGCTTCAACGGCGTTGACAGGCCTTCGCCGCGTTTGACTTTTTCGCACACCTCTTGAAGCGCTTTCGACAGAATGCTGCTACTGGTGGTGGAGACCACCAGATTGAGCGCACTCAAAACAGGGATGCCGCTTTTGACGAGAGTTCCCATGGTGCGGGAGAAGCGGGCGATTTGCGCTTTCACCATCATGCTGCCGAGTAATGGGAAATTCTCTTTGAGGCGGTCGTAGTTTTCGCGTCCGGCGTCAGTATCGACGTAGCGGCGCAGCGCATAGCCGGTTCCAAGCATAACAATTAACGCAAGCCATCCCCAGCGCAGCACCCAATCGCTCAGCCCGATCAACGCCGCCGTCAGAAATGGCAGTTTCGAGCCGAAGTCGGCGAACACCGCGCCCAGGCGGGGAATCACAAATGTAACCAGTACGCCGATGGAGCCGATACCGACCATGACCACCAGCGTGGGGTAGGCCAGCGCGGTCATAATGCTTGACCGCAACGCTTGTTCTTTTTCCATAAACGTGGCGAGCTGTTTGAGGACAATTTCTAACACGCCGCCCGATTCGCCGACGCGGATCATGCTGCAATACAATTCGGGAAATTGGCGTGGGTATTTTGCCAACGCGTCCGACAAGCTGGCCCCGCCGTGAATATCTTCACGAACGTCATGTAGAATTGCGCTCATGGCGGCGCTTTCGGTTTGTTCTTCTAAGATCGAAAGCGCTTGCGAGAGGACGATGCCTGCGCGTAACAACGCCGCGAGCTGCGCCGTGAAAACCTGGATGTCATTTTGTTTGACCCGGCCCCGCCTGGGCGCAGACGTCGATGCAACTTTCGGCCCCGTTTTGGATTGTTCGACGACCTCAATCGGGCGGACGCCCTGGGTGCGCAATTGCGCGACGGCGTCGTTGCGTTCAGGCGCAGAGAGGCTGCCGTTTACCGGACGGCCTTCAGCAGTCAATGCGCGATAGCGATACAGCGGCATGAGGATGCGTCTCCCTAAAGATTCAGGTCTGTGAATTCTTCTTCTTCCGTCACCCGGACAACCTCTTCGACGGTGGTCTCGCCCGCGATGACTTTTTCCCAACCGTATTCGCGCAGCGTTTTTAATTTTGCCGTTTGTTGAATTACGTTAGACGAAGTGCGGGTGTTAATGAGTTCCCGAACCGGGTCTGTAATCATCAGCAGTTCAAATAAGCCGGAGCGGCCTTTGAAGCCCTGGTTGCGGCAATATTCGCAGCCGGTCCCGCGTTGGGCGGAGACGCCGTTGGGCAGCGAATCGCCCACCAGCGACAGCAATTCATGGTCGGGTTCATACGGCGCCCGGCAATGCGGGCAATTGCGCCGCACCAACCGTTGCGCGAGTACGCCGACTAACGAAGATGAGATCAAGTAAGGCTCCACGCCCATGTCGATCAAACGTGAAATAGAACCCGCAGCGTTGTTGGTGTGCAGCGTACTAAACACCAGGTGCCCGGTCAGCGCGGAACGGATGGCGATTTCAGCGGTTTCAAAATCGCGGATCTCACCCACCATGATAATGTCGGGGTCCTGGCGAACGATCGAACGTAATCCATTGGCGAAGGTCAGGCCGCGTTTGGCGTTGACATTCATCTGGCTGATGCCCTGCAAGTCGTATTCAACCGGGTCTTCGATGGTGATGATCTTCATCTTGGGCGTTTTGATCTGGTTCAACGCGGCGTAGAGCGTCGTGGTTTTGCCGGAGCCGGTCGGCCCGGTGACGAGAATGATGCCGTGCGTACGGCGTAGCAACAATTCAAAACTGCTGCGGGTGTCTGAAAAGAAACCCAGGTCGGTAATATCAATCAAGATATTCGTTTTGTCTAAAATACGCATGACCACGCTTTCCCCGTGAACGGTGGGGATGGTGGAGACGCGGAAGTCCAACTCGCGTTCGCCCAGTCGTAGCCGGATGTGGCCGTCTTGCGGGGTGTAGCGTTCGGCGATGTCCATTTCTGACATGATCTTGATACGTGAAATGATCGCCGATTGCAGGTGTTTGGGCGGCGGCGGCTGCTCTTGCAGCATCCCGTCGATGCGGTAGCGCACCACCAAGTCGTTTTCAAACGGCTCCACGTGAATATCGCTGGCGCCTTCTTCCACTGCTTGAAAAATAATCAGGTTGACCAGGTTAACGACGGTCGGTTCGCGGGCGAGTTCTTGCAAGTCAGCGATGTTTTCCGGGTTGACCAAATTTAGATCATCGTCTCCCGAACTCAGGTTTGCGATCATCTTCTCAATGCTGGCGCCAAAATAGCGTTCGATATTTTCCAGCAGCGCTTTTTTTCGGGCGAGCACAACCTGAATCTCACAGCCGGACAGCATCCGCAGGTCGTCGAAGACTTGCAGTTCGCTCGGGTCCATCGCCGCGACGGTGAGTTGGCCATTATTTTTATAGATGGGAAGAACGCAATGCCGCAGCGCAAATTCCGCAGGGACGGCATTGATTGCGGCGTGCGGCGCTTTTTCAGGAATTTCCTGCCAGGGTACGCCGTACGCTTTGCTGAGTTCATCCAGCAAGGCTTCTTCTTCGACCCAATGCCGACGCAACACAATTTCGTCCGGCGCGTCGCCAGTCTCGGCTTGTTCTTCTTTTACGCTTAGCGCTTGCTCATGCGTAAGCAGACCGCTCTCTATAAGGAGCGAGTAGAGTTCCGATGAATTCATCGATCACCACATCCCCTCGGCGAAAAGTTCTATATATGTTTCCAACTTAGGCAATAAACGGATATTAATTGAATAGAAGCGCGAGTTTCAAATTCTAAAAAAAGCCATATCATCCACACAGAGGTAAAGTAACACAATTGGTATCGTAAATAAATCAAAGTCCGCTACTTTTGTTCTGATAAACCAAAATTGTTATTAAAAACAATACGATCAAGCACTTCTTTGATATCATATATAACGATTTAGTCCGCGCTTTTGTTTCAAGTGTTCAGATAAAAGGAAATTTATTAATGAATCGAAAGTCTCCATTAGGCCGACTTTCAATCAAAGCGGTGATCGAATACACTATTGGAGCAAGATTATTTCTATTATTGAGGCGGAAACATGCCGATTTTTGAATTTCAGTGTACGAAATGTAACCATCAGTTTGAAGAACTCGTGTTCAATCGTGACGATACCCCCCTTTGCCCATCATGCGGCAATGAAAAAGTGGCGAAGCAACTCTCTACGTTTGGCGTAAACGCAGGCAATTCCAGCCCCTGCGGCAGCGAATCCTGCCCCATGCCCGAAGCCCCGGCTTGCGGGGGCGGCGGTTGCCCGTCGTGCATGTAACCCGACGCGCGCATTGACGAAAGCCGCGCCCGATACCACAATACTCTCTTCGTAACAATGTATAGGGAGAGGAAGGCATTCATGTCAGCGAAGATTGACCACAAAGAACTCCAGCGGCGCCTCAAAGAAGATGAACTGCAAGTGTTTTGGCAGCAATTCATTGGTAACGCACGCCGCTTCTATGAGAAGTCTGGACGCCAACTTTTAATGGGAATTGGCGTTGTCTTGGTAGCCATTATTGGCTGGTACCTATGGGGGATGAAAGCGTCCGCCGATTTTCAAGCGGCGCAGTTGACGTTTGCGACTGGCGTTACTCTGGCCCAGAACGAGCAATATGAGCCTGCGCTTGAACAATTCAATTCATTGCTGCAGAGCCACCCTGGCGCTTCGGTAACGACGTACGCCCGTTTGATGCGCGGCAGGTGTTTTGTCGAATTGGAAGATTACGACCGCGCGTTGCAGGAATATCAACAAGCGTTGTCGTCAGCGAAATCGAATGCGGATAAGGATTTGATCCGCGTGGCGATTGTGCAAGCGCAGCGCAGCCTGGGCAATGCCGACGCGGCGTTGAAAGAGATTGAAACCTTAGAAGCCAACGCCAAGGCGGATGATTTTACGTTTTACCTCGCCTATCTAAAGGGCGGCTGTTATGAAGAACTCGACCAGACCGACAAAGCGATTCAAGCCTATCAGTCGATCTCAAAAGATTCCGTCTGGAACAGTTTTGCCTTAGAGCGCTTAGATTGGCTCGAAGCAGAAGCCACCGCGCCGCTTCAATAATTTCTTTGATCATAGTGAAACAAAAAACCCGGCAAACATCGCCGGGTTTTTTTATGTCAACGTCCGTAAGGCTACGGGCGCAATATTTTTTCAAACACTAAAGAACCATCTCATAAATACTTGATATTTCGTTGCGTGCGGCATGGGTACAACTCTGCTCGCTTCAGTGCGGGCTATCAGGCCCTTATTCACAGGCGCTCTCAGAATTGCACCCATGCCTGATTTGGTTTGTCATTTATTGATATGCCGGAATACGTTTTCGGAATCTAAATTATGGTCATCTATTACGGTAAGTATTCACTTGCCGTATCGACCTAAAGTTATTTTTTGGGCTGGGCGCTGCAAACGCCGGGGATATCTAAAGCGAGTCCGTATTGGTATGCGAGGATGCTTTGGTCGTTGTTTGCTCTTTTGTGCGAATCATCATCAAGATGATCTCGAGTCACTTCGATAAAAAAACGGGCTGCGGATAACCGCAGCCCGAATCGTTTCGATTTGTATTATTGCAATTATACGCCGTTGGTGATGGTGCAGTCGACGTTCTGGTGCCCATCTTTGGAGCCGACCCAAAGAATGTCGCCAACGCTGGTTAGCCCATTGGATGTGTGGTAGACAAAATCGGGTTTGCCATTAGGGCAACTGCCCGTGCGTTGTCCGCCCCAACCATTTACGCCGTCAGGGCCCCATGCGTTAAGACGCCACATATAGCCCCAGGCGCCGGAAGCGCGCCAAGTATCTGTATCATGATCCTGATATGAATTAACATAATCGTATCCATTTCCCCATTGAGCAAAATCAGCCGTGTTCTCTCCGGCAAACGGGTCTAATGGAATGGATGAAAGATACGACACCGGGGTCGTCAAACGATATAAACGAATATCGTTTGGGTGGAAGTAATCGCCGCTTCCCGCAACGCGGGCTTTGTTGCATGGCGGCAACGCATTGTTGTCCAATTCATACATTTGCAATCCAGTTGAAATCGTTTTCATATCTGAAACGGTGCGGGCGACTTTTGCGCGGATTTGCGCATTCAAAAAATTGGGGACGGCAATTGCAGCAAGGATGCCGATGATGGCGACGACGATGAGAAGTTCAATCAGGGTAAACGCATTTTTCCTACAGGTATGCTTGCTCATGTCCTACTCCTATAAAATAAAAATAATGAATACATGAATTCATAGTAAAATTACCAGTATTTACTTGATTTGTCCAAGGGAGAACATTATATTTTCTATACTTCTTGCAAATGAAATGTAAATATTGACGGAAAGAGAACTCGATGGAACGGATTTTTGCATTGACGGGCGCTATTTTTGGCTTTTTGGGCGTTGGTTTCGGCGCGTTTGGCGCACACGCGCTCAAGGATAAATTAGACCCGTATTTTCTCGATGTGTTTGAAGTCGGCGTCCGTTATCAGATGTATCACGCGCTGGCATTGTTGTTTGTTGCCTGGGCGGCCTCGCGGGCGCCCGGCCTCGCGGTGCAAATCGCGGGGTGGGGTTTCATTCTAGGGACGCTCATTTTCTCTGGTAGTTTGTATATTCTCGCGCTGAGCGGCATCCGCTGGTTGGGCGCGATTACTCCCATTGGCGGCGTTGGGTTTTTGGTTGGCTGGGCTGCGTTGCTGGTTGCGTTCATTAAAATGAGATAAGGGCTTTCGTTTGATTTTCTTGTCGCTTCATGGCTACAATACCCTTTCACCGATGTTGTAATTGCGGGGAACCATTCTATTTATTAAGAAATTTTGAAATGAGGGGAACATGAACTTGACTCCACCCCCGATTGAATTTGAACGCCAACAAATCGTTGACGCGCGAAAAAAAGGCCCGCTAAGCCTGTTTGGCGTGTATGCAAGGTTGTCCGGCCCCGGCTGGCTGCAAAGCGCGATGACCCTGGGCGGTGGTTCGCTCGCGAGCAGTTTGTATTTGGGCGTTTTGGGCGGTTTCAGTCTGCTGTGGCTGCAACCGATGGCGGTGTTTCTCGGCATCGTCATGTTGGGGGCGATTGGTTACGTCACGCTCTCAATTGGCGAACGCCCCTTTGGCGCCATCAAAAACCATATCAACCCCGTCTTAGCCTGGGGATGGGCGCTGGCGGCGCTATTGGCCAACATGGTTTGGGCGATGCCGCAGTATTCACTTGCGAACGCCGTCGTCCAGCAAAACCTTTTGCCGAATGTATTCGGCGCGGAAGGGACGCTTGGCGACTTTTGGGGCAAGGTTGCGATTACGCTCTTTGTGTTGGTTGCGACAACCATGATTACATTTCTCTATGATAACAAAGGCTTCGGCGTAAAAGTCTATGAATGGATGCTGAAGGGCATGGTGGTGATGATCGTCGCCTGTTTCTTTGGCGTGGTGATGCGATTGACGTTTTCTGAAGAAGGCTTGGATTGGAGCGGGGTACTAGCCGGATTCATCCCCACCTTCAACCATTTTTGGAAGCCAGACATCAGTTTTTCTCCGCTGCTCGATCAATTGAGCGAATCGGCCCGCGCCTATTGGAGCGCTGTCATCGTCAACAAACAACAAGACGTGATGGTCGCTGCGACCGCCAACGCAGTCGGCATCAACATGACTTTCCTTCTACCCTACTCGATGCTTTCACGCGGGTGGGACAAGGATTTTCGCGGGCTTTCCATTTTTGATTTGTTTACAGGAATGATGATTCCATTCGTGGTGGTGACTGGTTTTGTCATTATCGCATCATCAAGCCAGTTTCACATGAAACCTGCACAAGGTCTGCTCGATAAGCAAGGCAACGTCATCGCCGATTCGAGCCACCGCCAGTTTGGTCAATATGACGATTTGTTAAAAGGCCGCTTGGCGCGGGTATCCGAATCAGAGGTACAGATCATCCCCGCCGAGCGCATGCTGGCCGCCACGTTAGTGAAACGCGACGCCGCCGACTTATCACAGGCGCTCACCCCGCTCACTGGAGATACCGTCGCCAACTGGGTGTTTGGACTTGGCGTTCTGGGCATGACGCTCTCCTCGATCACGTTAATGATGTTGATTTCGGGCTTTGTTATTTGTGAAATTTTTAATTTCCCGCATGGCGGCTGGCAGCATCGGCTGGGCTGCATGGCAGCGGCGACCGGAACCTTGGGGCCGTTTATCTGGTCAGGCAAGACGCTGTTCTGGCTGGCAGTGCCGACTTCGGTATTTAACTATACATTGTTGCCACTGGCGTACATCACCTTCTTTATTATGATGAACTCCAAGCGCTTGTTGGGTGAGAACATCCCGCGCGGCATGAACCGGGTGGTTTGGAACACGCTGATGGGAACAGCGACTGTGTTAACAACCATCGGCGCTGTTTGGCAAGTTTCCGCTAAAGCGGGAATCTATGGAATCATTGCAATTATCGTATTCACAATTGTTGTCTTATTTGGATTCACATTACGCAAGCCGGAAAATTACAACTCAACGCCGAAGGTGAGCGAGTAAAGTAAATTAATGATTGATCCCCCCTAGCCCAATGTCATTGACTTCAGGCTTTTAGCCCCCCTTAAAAAAGGGGGGTGGCGTCGAAGGCGCCGGGGGGATTCATGTAGATCAGATATAATTTGATTAATCTTCACCCAACGAATGCGTTGTGATGAGGTGCTCTTCAACAATGCGCCCGTTAATGAGGTGTTCTTGGATGATGCGCTCGAGTACATCCGGCGTGCAGGAGTGATACCACGCGCCCTCGGGGTACACCACCGCAATCGGGCCTTGCATACACACCCGCAAGCAGTTCGCCTTGGTGCGAAAAATGCCGCCGTCGCCCGTCAAATGTAATTCATCCAATCGAGATTTTAGATAATTCCACGACTCCAGGCTAACGTCTTTTGCGCAGCATTTGGGTTTGGTTTGGTCGGCGCACAGAAAAATATGGCGTTGAATTTTGGGGATGCCTAGTTGTTCTATTTGTTTCTGTAAACAATCCGTCATGGCGTTTCCTGTCCATTATTTTTTTGATTAAGTTTCTGTTCTGGACTTTTCGTTAACCGCATCCAAGATAGACTAAATATAGGCATCTCAAACCGTTCGTCACCCGAGGCTTTCTCTGCATGAAACACACTCTCTCTCTTATTGCATCTATTCTCGTTGCGCTGGTGGTACTTTTTCTTCCTGAATCCATGTTGCCATTCGCAGGCATCACCGTTATCGAACAGCGCGTGATGGCGCTATTTGTTCTCGCGGCCGTGTTTTGGATCGTGGAACCCATCCCCGTTTACGCGACCTCGGTGTTAATCATTGTTTTAGAACTATTGATGATTTCCGACAAGTCTCTGATCTTTTTCGCCGGTTCTAAAGACGACCCCTCGTTTGGAACTGCGCTGAGTCATAAAGCCATTATGGCGACCTTCGCCCATCCAATTATATTGCTTTTTCTCGGTGGGTTCTTTCTGGCGATGGCAACCAGTAAATATCGCCTTGACCTCAATTTGGCGCGAGTCATGTTAAAACCGTTTGGTAAAAATCCCAAGTTGATTCTATTGGGATTGATGACGATTACGGCGATTTTTTCGATGTTTATGAGCAACACCGCCACCACCGCCATGATGTTCGCAATATTAACCCCGGTCTTGGGTGCATTTGAAGTTGATGATCGTGGGCGGATCGCCTACATACTCGGAATTCCCTTTGCCGCAAACATTGGCGGCATCGGCACTCCAATTGGTACGCCGCCGAACGCAATCGCGATTCGCTATCTTACCGGAGACAATGCGATTTCGTTTGCGGGATGGATGGCGTTTGCCGTCCCGTTTGTTATTGTTATGCTGATTTTTGCTTGGGTGCTGTTACTGTGGTTTTTTCCGCCGAAGACCGACACGATTGAAGTCAAAATTAAGAGCAAGTTTCTGACTCATTGGCGCGCCATGACTCTGTACATTACATTTGCTGTTACCGTTTTGTTATGGGTTATTGGTTCCGCGTCGGGCATGAACTCGTATGTCATTGCGATGATTCCGGTGGCGGTTTTTTCGGTAACGCAGATTATTACCAAAGAAGATTTAAAAAATCTCAGTTGGGACGTTCTCTGGCTGGTCGCAGGCGGTTTTGCTTTAGGCCTTGCGTTAGAAGATTCCGGCTTGTCGAAGCGGTTGATTGAGAGCATTCCCTTCGGCACATTTTCGCCTTATTTCATTGTGCTCACCTGTTCTGCTTTGACCTTGCTGATGGGCACATTCATGTCGCACACCGCAACGGCGAACTTGCTCATGCCAGTTATTGTCGTGTTGGGGACGACGCTCTCATCGCTAGAACCGCTGGGCGGCGGCAAGATGTTGATCCTGACTTGCACCTTTGCGGCGTCTCTTGCAATGGCGTTGCCAGTCAGTACGCCGCCGAATGCGATTGCGTACGCCAGCGGAATGGTCGATACCCGGCACATGATGAAAACCGGAGTCATCATCAGCAGCGTTGGGCTGATTGGCGTATATGGATTGATGATTGTTCTTCGTATGGTAGGCGTTATTTAAGATATGAATGACGTATTACACGGAGCATATAATGATACGACAGCCAACTTGCAGTGGTTGAAGGAAACCTATTTTTCCGACTCGTCCCGCCGCTTGAAACTTAAAAAAGGGGACGTTTTGCTTCGTGAAGGCGACCACAACGACCGCTTGTTTTTAGTCATCTCTGGAATGCTTCGCGGCTCCACCAAAGATGACAGAGGCAACCCGTTTGAGATTTTACGCGCGCGGAAAAATGCGTTTGTCGGCGGCCCGAGTTTCTTTTCCAAAAGTTATATCAGTCTGAGTACGGTGGTCGCCGAAGACGACTGTGAAGTCGCGTATATTGAGGCGTCGCAGCCCGCCGTGTTTGACGGTCGAACCGACTCGCTGGCCGAACAGTTTTTGCCTCACATGATGTTAGAACTCATCCACCGTCAACAGCGCGTACACAAAATCGCTCTCGCAAATGAAAAAGCGTTGCGGGCTTTGATCCATTCAGAAAAAATGGTTTCGATGGGAAAAATCGCGGCGTGGATCGCCCACGAACTCAACAACGCCGTCGCGGTGTTAAAGCGCAACTGCGATTGGTTGGGGCCGAATCTCGCGGAGATGTATAAAAAAGACGTGCAAGCGCCGTATCCATTTTTTGAAAAAGGATGGAACGAAGGGCGGCGGCTCTCCAGCCGTGAAGCGCGCCAACGCACAAAGGAACTGAAGGCGCTCTATCACATCAACGACGTCGAAGCCCAGCGGTTGGCCCATACCGGAATGGATGACGACAGCCTTGCGCAATATAAACCCGAACTGATGAAACGCGCTGGAGAACTCGCGCACTACTGGGAAATCGGCGCGACGCTGAACGATATGAAATCGGCGGGCGAACACGCGATTCATGTGGTAAAATCCGTACGTGAATTGGGCGCGCAAAATTCCGACCGCGCCCCCGGATTGTTCATCGACGATTGCATCCGTGAAGTCGTGACCTTAATGGCCAGCCCGTTACGTAAAGTAAACGTGGAACTCGAATTGGGCGCCCCCAAGCCAGTGGTCGGCAACAAAGGCGAAATCGTACAAATCTTAATCAACCTGTTACAGAATTCCTGCGATAGTTTGTTTACCGCAAAAACGCCAAGCCCGTCGTTGCGTATCGGCTCATTCGACGAAGACAATTGCGTTAATTTATCCATCTCAGATAACGGCCCGGGAATTCCACCGGCCATTTTGCCGCATATTTTTGAGCCTCATCTCACCACCAAGACAGATGGTCAAACGACTGGCTTAGGATTAGGGCTTATGATTGTCGAACGCATCATTGATAGCTACGGCGGAAAAATTGACGTGAAAAGTAAACCCGGCGAAACGCTCTTTTTATTACAGATCCCAAGGGGGGGCGAAAATGTCTAAACCCACTATCGTACTTGTCGATGACCAGCGAGATGTACTCACTACGGTTCTAAAGGATCTGGAAGAATTCAATGAGTATTTTGCTTTTGAATCGTGTGAATCAGCCGAAGAGGCGTTTGAAGTGCTGGAAGAAATTGACGCAGCCGGCGGTGCGCCGGCGTTGATTGTTTGCGACCATATCATGCCCGAAAAAAATGGCGTGGAGCTCTTGGTCGAATTAAATAACGACCGCCGCTTTCGCGATACGCGCAAACTGCTGCTCACGGGGCTGGCGACCCATCAAGATACCATTATCGCCATCAACGCGGCGCGCATTGACCAATTCATCGAGAAGCCGTGGGAAAAAGACCAACTGGTCAACACCGTCAAACGCTTGGTAACCGAATACCTGCTTGAAAAGGGAATCGACTACAAACCATTTTTGCCGATTCTTGACCAAGAGGCGCTGTATCGTAAATTACGGATGGAAACCTGATCGCCTATTGAGCGGCTGAATCAGGGACCGCCCAAGGCCATTGCGGGACCGGCGCCTTGGGTTTGTACGGCGTTTGCGCTTGACGAATGCCAATCGCGTCTTTGCCTTCCCAACGCACCAGCGTATCGTCTTCGCGCAGATAGCCGCGCGCGTCAATGTGGACGTAGGGCGTTTGCACCACTTCGCCCCGTTCATAATAATCGTGGTGTGGATACGGCCCCGCGCCGCCGACCAGTTCGCTGCCTTGATCGCGCAGCGCCTTATCGAGCGCGTCGGCTGACTTCATCATTTCTCGCGCATCATCCATGGTGACGCGCCCGTCCCCATTCAGGTCGTCTAAAACCAGGTTGTCGTCTTCGTCGATGATAAAGTCGATGGCCAGCCCATACATGTGCATCGAAAACGGCGACTTGAGCGTCAATTCACCGTCGCGGTTGCGGCGCCCGATGTTATAGTCCGGGCTGCGGTATCCATAAAAGATTTTTAATTTTTTGACGGGATGCCCATCGGCGGCTAACTGTTGTTCGAACAAATCAATCTTACGTAAGATATAAGGATGGATGGCGATGTAGCGCGGGTAATCCATCGACAAAAAACGCGGGTCCAGATCAAAATCGCCTAGCGTATAATTTTTAAAAACCTTGATGAAATAGGTTTCGCGGTCGATTTCATAAAATAGCTTGGGTTGAGAATAGGTCTCGGCGTTGTCTTTAATGCGTTGTTGTACGATGGCGTCTCCGATTAATTTTAAATGTTCGGGTTTCAGCGGGTCGGGATATTCGCCGACCACAAATCCATTCACGCGCCCGTTTTTGATTTCAGGAACGTAGTAGGGAACAATGCACACTTTCTCCGCAACGAAGGAGATTTTCAGTTCCTTCGGTTTTGAAAAAGCGAACAAGCCTTGTTTGGGCGGGGCGTATTTTATATCGCCTTCGACGCGAATGGTTTGCTTGCCGGGCGCGGGGTTTTTCCAAACGCAGACGTCGCCATTGGCTTCAAGCGTTCCTGAGGACGCGCTCCAACGCCATTCGCCGGGTTCGGGGATGTAATCTTTGGGCGGCGCCGGAGTCAAGTTCGTCTGGCAATGAAACTCCAATGGCAGATTATGGGTGGTGACCAACACTGCATCGCTTTGAAAGGGTTGGTTGGCGCATTGCAAACGAGTTTCAACTGAATAACTCACGTCCTCTTGGGCGGCGCCCGGCGCGGTGTGCGCAAGAAATAAACAAAGCGAAATAATCGCAACGCTGCTGCATAAAAGAAAAATTCGTGATTTCATAAGCCTCAACCAGTAAATGAATTGACTTGCTTGACTTGATTCGGTTCGCTTGCATAGTATCACGAGAGTTGTTGTTTCAGACAAGAGTGAATTGAGGGGAAACTCGTATGCCGTGGGCTGATGCGCCGTGTCGTGAAACTGTGCGAAAGATGATTGTCCGCTCCTCAGAGAAGGACATGCTTTCCGGGTCGCATTTGATCTACGGCCCGCCGGGCGCGGGGCAGTATGAAGTCGGTCGCGCATTGGCGATGACGCTGCTGTGTCCTGAAGTGGAAAACGATTTTTGCGGCGCGTGTTCGGTCTGTCAGCGCATTCTCGCCAAAACCCATCCCGATTATATTGAACTTCGCCCCGAAGACGATTGGGAAAAGCCCGAGCGCAAAGGCCGCGACTATTCCGTCGGGCACATGCGTCTGGTGATGGAGTTCGCCCGTCTTGAGCCGCATGAGGGCGAGCGCAAAATCTTTCTCGCGCACGATGCGCACCGCATGACGATTGCGGCGGCGAACAGTTTGTTGAAACTGCTTGAGGAACCTCACGCCCGGCTGCTGTTTATTTTATTAAGCGACAACGAATCCGCTGTCTTGCCGACGATCCGTTCGCGCTGCCGTCGAATTCGTCTCGCGCCTTTAGAAGCGCAGGGGCTGATTGATCGTCTCGAAGGCGTGTCAAAATCCGAAGCCGAAACCATCGCGCGCGCTGCAGGCGGATTGCCCGAAAAAGCCCAGTCGCTCATTGAGGGAGAGTATCTGCAAGAGCGCGATGAGATTCTCAAAATATTGCAAAGCGTTTTGAAACATGAGGCCGCTGTCACCGAAGCGGCGGATTGGCTCGCCAAAGACCGTGAGCGAATGCGCGACCGCTTGCATATTCTCGCGGGTTTGTTGCGCGACGCTTCGCTGGCCGCCTGTGGCGCGGACGGCCCTTACGTAAATCCCGACCGCCTCGACGTCATCCAAAAAGAGAGCAAGGCCGCTTCGCCGGAAGGATGGATGATCAAAGCCGAGTCGGTGTTGGATTCAATCGAAGGTCTCGACCGTAATTGGAATCCATCGCTTTTATTCGCAAAACTTTTTTTAGAAATTCGTAACGGATAGTCTGCTCCACTAGCCCGACCGCTGGGGTTTGGGTTTATAATGCATGAATTCTGTATGGCTGTTAAGAAATTCAATTCACGCGAAGCAAGGAGTCTGTAATGAGCGTTAGTATATGGATTCGTCTCAGTTTTATGATGATGTTGCAATATTGGGTATGGGGCGCCTGGTATTCGTACCTGCCAATTTACATGGACGACACGCTCAATTTTACGGCTTTTCAGGGCGGCGTGATGATGAGCATGTTATATTTCGCCTCCATGATTGCTCCATTCATTGGCGGTCAGATTGCCGACCGTTACATGGCAAGTGAACGCTTCCTGGGCATTTCACAAATACTCGGCGGCGTCATGATGATCTTACTCGCCGGGCAAACCGAATACTGGCCGTTTCTGATTTTAATGTTTATGTGGTCGATGTTTTATGCGCCGACCATCCCGCTGACGAACGTCATTTGTTTTCAGAACCTGAAAAATGTGGAACGGGATTTCGGCTGGATTCGAATCTGGGGGACCATCGGTTGGATTCTGTCAGGCTTTGCATTGACCTATTGGCTCCGACTGAATCCTGACGGCTCCAATTGTATGAAGCTCGCTGGCTATGCGGGCGTTGTGTACGGCGTGTTTAGTTTCTGCCTCCCACATACGCCGCCGAAAAAAGAAGCGGGAAAACCCTTCGCCTTTTTAGAAGCGCTTAAATTGTTGAAGAACCCGACCTTCTTAACATTTATGATTATTTCGTTCGTGGTCGCGACCGAATTGCAGTTCTACTATTACCTGACAGGCCCGTTCCTCGCGGATTTAGGCATGAAGACGGAAGACATCCCTGCATGGATGACGTTGGCGCAAATTGCGGAAATCGTTTCGCTGATTGTCTTATTGCCGTATGTGCTTCCACGGGCGGGAATCAAAATGTCCATCGCGATTGGCATCATCGCCTGGCCTGTTCGTTATATTATCTTTGCGATGGGCGGCCCCTTGTGGTTAATCATCGCTTCGTTGCCGCTGCATGGATTGTGTTATGTGTTCTTCTTTATTGTTGGACAGATTTATGTAGACAAGGCGTCTCCAAAAGGAATTCGCAACTCCGCACAAGCGCTGCTGACCTTTGTGACGTTTGGTATGGGCATGACCTTAGGCGGCGTCTTTGCGGGATGGATTCGCTCAATCTTTACTTCTCCTGGAATTGATGGGGGCGATCCGATTGTTAACTGGACGTATGTATTTATCGTTCCGATTGTATTGACGGTATTATGTGCGCTTACATTTCTTGTGGTCTTTCGTGAGCCGGAAATCGAAGACGAGCCGGAAGCCGCGCAAGCCTAACGCCGTAAAGATAGAGATTCCAATGCGGGGCCTTCTTATGCTACAATCAGTGTAATATGAGATTGGCTGAGAGGGCCCCCAAATTTGGAGTAACAAGTTCATGACAAAACTTCACCCTGCCAAAGCGCTGGTTGTATCGCGGCGCGCGTTCGGGTTGGCGGTCGGCGGCGCGGTGTTTTCCGGCTGTAACGTGACCATTCCAAACCCTGACATCCTGACCCCGCGCGATTCGTTTTTAAACGCTCCTACGATGATTGATTCGCGGCGGGAATTTGGTTACCTGGGCACCTATTCGATTTTTGTTCCTGCAACGACCAATATTTTTCTGGCTGGCGCGGAAGACGGCGTCGTGTTAGAAAGCCCGGACGGGCACATGCAGGATATCGCGCCGGAGAACAGCCCGATCGAAGCGCTGCAAAATATAATTCACGGCGGCGAGACCTTAGACATTTACGCGAGCGGGGTCGCCCGCCATATCCCCAATCGAAATGTTGAATTTGGCCCCGGTGGTTGGTCTACGCAGATTGAGGCGGGGCCAGAACGTAATATTAATGCGATTCAGGCGCCGATTGGCGCGCTGATTGGTTTGTTTAATAACAGCCGGACGCCATTTTTGGTTGGACAGCGCCGTCAAGTTGTGGTTCCGCGCTCGACGCGTTCGCTCTATTTGGCGCTGATGGATTTCCCTGGCGCCTCATCGAATAACCAGTTGGGCTACCAGGTCTCGATTGAAGTCATCCGCCGGTAGTGTTTCCTCAATCAAATCGGTATAACACCGCGTCGCCCTCACGGTGTTCTTCGCGTAAATGAATAAAGCGGAACCGGTCCCAGTCGCTCTTCAAATGTTTCGGCGGGCGGTCGTAGTGCTTTCCGCCGTCTAAAAACCATTCAACCCCCAATCGCCGTAATTGACTGGCTGCTTCTTCGGGACCGGTTTCCAGCCAGAGATGCAATTGCTCTCCAAATAATTCGTCGCTGAAATAGATTTTTTGATCGAGGTAATAGGGATATTCACTATTGAATGAATAAATCTTCGCCTCATTGCGCAAGCGGACATCCATCCAATCTTTCATGTCGAATAAATGTTGCGGCATGATGTTGCGTTCTGACAGCCATTGGCGCCGGGCAGGCTCGCTCAGCCGGATCTCGCCGCGCCATTTTAGGTTCGGAGATGAAAAATACGCGCTCTTGTTCATGGCAAATGACGCGACCAGCGCAATCAGAATCGCATTTACCATAAACTCGCGTTGCTTGGCCCGCTGAGTCAGTCCATGCAAAAAAACAATGATCGCCAAGGCAACGATTGGGTAACTGGCTGAAAATAAGCGTACGACGGCGTGTCCCCACAACAACGGAAAAAACAGATAGACGCACAGCGCCGCCAACGCGGGATTGAAGCCGCGCTTGCTTCGTATGAATAGCATAAAGAGGAGCGCGACAACGCCCATGCTAAACAACACATCGGTATTAAAAATCGCCCACTGGATGTTGTTCCACACCATTTGCCCCCATTCCATGATGGTGTGCGCTTTGAATGGAGCCAGCCCGTGGACATTGGCGTAGGTTTCGGCAACGGCTTGATAGTGCGGCTTGGTGTTGAAGACGCCGCTTAACGCGGGGAAAAACGGGTTGCCCGTATAGATGTAGGATTTCACGAGCCACGGCGACGCCATCGCCCAGGCGATCAATGAATATATCGTAATGGCTTTCAATCGACTGAGGGTATGGGTGCGCTTTTGCAGCGCCCAGCGCAATATCATAAAAACAATCTGGGCGCCGAATACAAAAAAGATCGCGGTGAATTTTGTTCCGAGCGCCATCCCGCAAAATAAGGCCGCAAGATAAAACGGCGCCTTGCGTCCGCTTTCAAAGTGATACAACAGCAACAGCGTTGATAGCAAGAGCGAGAGTTGCAGCGGGCGGTACACGTTGACCATCACAGGTAGTTTGTAATGAACGCAGGCCAGCAGGACAACGCAGACAGGCAGCATCCATTGTTTGCCCGCGTAGCGCTTGGCGGCGCCCGCCAGCCCAATCAGCAGCGGAACGAAATGGAAGAGCGTAAAAAATTTGGCTGACGTATCATTGCCCAACATGAGAGTGACGGCGTAGTGCAAATGGGCGTTCATGGGGTAATGCGACGGCAGGTTGAATGGAACCTCTTGAATTTGCCCGCCGTGGTTGAGATAAAACTGCGGTACGAACAGATGATACCAAAGCGAATCCACTTCCCGTTCCGGCACACAGGCCGCGACCATATAGGTCAGCAAAAACAGCCCAACCAAGATAGCCGCGACGGGAGAGAGGCGCACAAGGCGAGGAAGCCTCCGTACGGCTGGCTTGAGTTCATTCAATAATGCGCTTGCTGATATCAATGCGGTTATTGATACAACGGGAAGAATGACGGACGGTTTGAGACAGCCAAGAAGCCCCATAACCAGCAAAAAATATGAAATCACCGTCTCACCAAGCAAAAACGCGACCGCGAGACGATACGACTTCGGGATAAAAACAGGCAAGCTGCGCAACAATAAGGCGCCGAATGCCCATACCCATATAAATTGCAGTAAACCCCATAAAATATTAAACATATATCCTGTTTCTTATGATTCACGTTAATTAAAAAAGGCCATTATAGTGTGAATTATGCGTTTTTATAAAATACATGTACAATATATTACATCAAAGACTTTTCTTTAGATATTTTTGCTAGTTGCCGATATTTTGTAGGTACTAGGTACAAAGAGGCTTGGTGATGGAAGAATTACATATCGGTGCGCATTTCATTGAGTCAGCGCGGACGTCCTTCGAGAAGATGAAGACGTTGGCGGAAAAAGCGATTGACCAACTCTCCGATGAGGAGTTGTTGTGGATGCCTGACTCTGAAACCAATAGCATTGCAGTCATCGTTCAACATCTGCGCGGCAATATGCTCTCACGCTGGACGGATTTTTTGACCTCGGACGGCGAAAAAGAGGGCCGCGACCGTGACCGCGAATTTATGCCTGTCGAGTCGATTGACCGCTATGTGCTTCTTCAGCAATGGGAAGAAGGCTGGGCCTGTGTGTTTCATGCCTTGCAGAGCATCCCACCAGACGAAGTGCTGAACCACGTCGCCATTCGCGGCGAACAGCTTACCGTAATCGAAGCCATTCACCGCCAGATTTCACACTATGGCTACCACGTTGGTCAGATTGTCCAGATTGCGAAATTACGCAAAGGCGCTTGGTGGAAATGCCTGTCGATTCCTAAAGAACAATCGAAAACGTTCATCCCGCCCGTCAAGAATTAATTTTGGTTCTTCCGTAAATTGGATACTTTTTCACAAATTGAATTGAGATTTCTAGAAGCTATCTCATAAAAACTTGATCTTTCGTTGCGCGTGGCATGGGTACAACTCCGCTCGCTTCAGTGCGGGCTTTCAGGCCCTTATGCACAGGCGCTTACAGAGTTGCACCCATGCCTGAATTGACTTGTCAATTTTTGATAGGTCGGAATACGTTTCCGTAATCAAAATTCAGGCATCTATCAGTCCAGGTACTCACTTACCGGAAGAACCTTAATTTTAATTTTCAACCCGTTTGATTTTAGCGCCGAGTGAGGTTAAGCGTTCGTCGAGGCGTTCATAGCCCCGGTCGATTTGTTCGATATTTTGGATCTCGCTGGTTCCCTCTGCGCACAACGCCGCCATCAGCAGCGCCATCCCGGCGCGAATATCGGGGCTGCTCATGTTTTGCCCGCGCAATGGGGTCGGCCCGACCACGACGGCGCGGTGAGGATCGCAAAGAATGATGTTGGCGCCCATCGCGATCAAACGGTCGGTAAAGAACAGGCGACTCTCGAACATTTTCTCAAAGATCATCACCGTCCCTTTGGTTTGGGTGGAGATAATCACCGCGATGCTCATCATGTCAGCGGGGAAGGCAGGCCAGGGGCCGTCGTCGATTTTAATGAGTGAAGTGTGGATGTCCGGCTTGATCTCCATCGGCTGGTCTTTGGGGACGAAAATATCCTTGCCGCGAATTTCGACTTCAATGCCGAGATTGCTGAATTGATGCAGCGCCATGCGTAAGTATTCCGGCGCCGCGTTTTTGATGAGAATCTCTCCACCAGTGACTGCGGCGAGTCCGATAAAACTTCCGACTTCAAGATAGTCCGCTGCGATCGTGTGTTCGCCGCCGCCGAGTTCTTCGACGCCTTCGATGGTCAACACGTTAGAACCGACGCCGCTGATTTTTGCGCCGAGGTTGTTAAGGAACGCGCACAGTTGTTGGACGTGCGGTTCTGACGCGGCGTTGCGAAGGACGGTCACGCCGCGCGCGAGTGAGGCGGCCATCACTAAATTTTCCGTAGCGGTGACGCTGGCTTCATCGAGAAGGATGTCAGTCCCGCGCAAACGGTCTGTGCACCACACATGATAGGTTTCGCTGTCGTAGTCTACTTGCGCGCCCATGGCGTGAAGGCCTTGCAAGTGGGTGTCGATGCGTCGCCGTCCGATGCGGTCTCCGCCGGGGAAGGGCAAGCGGACCCGTCCGCAGCGCGAGAGGATCGGCGCGAGCAGCAAAATTGAGCCCCGGATTTTCCGGCAGAGATCAATCGGCAGTTCGGTGCGTTCGATGATGGAGGCGTCGATGGTCGCCTGGTGCGGTGCGGTGCGGTCTGTTGTTGCGCCGGAGAGACGAAGCAATTCAAACAACGATTCTACGTCGCCGATGCCAGGCACATTTTGAAACGTAACCGGTTGGCGCGTCAGTAGCGACGCCGCGAGCACGGGCAGCGCTTCGTTTTTGTTTCCTGCGGGTTCAATGGTTCCTTGCAGCGCAACGCCGCCTTCAACAACAAATTTCGCCATGAGTCATCTTTCGTTTGGTTGCGTTCTATGGATGATACGGTTCAATCAAGGTGATGGTCTCGTCATCCGGCGCATCTTCGCTCAAGTATAACCGATAGACCGGCCATCCCGGATACTGTTCGATCAAGGCGCGGTTTCTTTCATCGCCTAAATCCAATGCGACGATCCAACCGGATTTTAGCCAAGGATCAAGCAATGTGAACACCGCATAATAATCGTAATCGTACTCAACGAAAATAACCGCGTTCTCATCTTGTAATTCATTTTTTACTTGCGCGTAAACTTCGTCGCGTACGCCCCAGTATTCATCACCGACGTCACGCAGCCGTTCCGGCCATGCCGTCGCCAACGCCCAGATGAACCAAAACGCTAGAAGAGCAATCACAACGCCTTGTACTGCCTGTTTTGATTTTTGGAACCACTCAGGCAGCGCTCCGCATAGTTCCGAAATGCCGCGCGCTGTGAGTATGAACCAGAATGGGGAGGTTTCATATAAAAACCGTGGACCAAAACAAAAATCTTGATAAAAGTAAAACGCATACGCGACCGATTGCGACAGCGCCGCCGCCAAAACGAGCCAGTCGAGATTGTTTCGTTTGAATCCAGGCAGAAACAAAGCCGCCGCGAAAACGAGGCAGGGCGCGGGCCAACCAAACAGCCAATAATTCAGCCCGTTCAAATTGCGCATCGAATTCGAGAAGCCGCGCAACGGCGTATGGTGGACGGTATTCTTGCGGTTCGGCATGATTTCGCCTGAAATCCAGGCAACATCGCCAAAGCCCAGTGGGATGCCGTTGTATTGTTTTTGATAGGGACTGATCCAAGGCGAACCGGTTGTTTTTGCGTTGTATGTGAATTGAAACAACACGGGCGGTAATACGCCGAGCAGGAAGACCGCCGTCCATGCGGTGCGTTTCATCAGATTGCGTTTTTCATGAAACAGCCACCACAAACCGCCCAGTATGCCAAACGCGAAGCTGGTCAACGGCCGGGTTTGGTAGGCGTATCCCAAGCCGAACCCGGCGACGGCTCCCCAAAAATAAAAATGTTTTTTTGATTTCGCGCTCAAAGAATTAAGCAGGCCCCAGAAAAAAATCAAAATAAAAAGCAAGCAAGTTGGATGGTTCATGTAGCCGGCGGCCATGATGAGCGTGAACGGCGACGCTGCGTACAACGCGACCGCAAGCCGCGCTTGCGGCGCACTGGTGATTCGTTGTGCAAGAAAAAAAAGCGGCAGGACCGCTAACGCAACGATCAACGGATTTACTAAGTTTGAAAATCCAACCGCGACGCCGATCGCTAACAGTAGCGTGAAGCCCGGTGGATAGATCGAGTACCATCGTCCTTGGTCGGTAAGAATATACAAGCGTTGAAAAAAAACCAGCGTCTCTGGGGTTGGCGCCGTAAAGGCCCCGCGCGCAAAGATTTTTGCTTGGAAGAATTGCGATACGCTGTCATGCACATGGGGAATGCCGCCGAGCAAAACATGGTTCAGCGTTACGCCAATCACAAAAACAAAAAGAAAAACCACTGCAAGATATACAATGTCCGCCTTGTGGGTTTTTGGTTGGACTGCAAAAGCGAATATGCGTTTGAACCCTGCTGCAATTGCTTCAAATGCTTGTTCCCTGTATGAGAGCGCCCACAGCGAGATTGAAAAAAACAACCCAAGCGAAAGCGTCCAGGCCGTGCATAGCCACATCCAGTTTTCATACATCAGGCGTTCCCAAACAATCAAACTGCAAAAGGGAAACATGCTTGCGATCAAGCAAGCGAATGGGAGCAACGCAAGCAACGCGGTTGAAGAAAACTTTGTGCGCGCGCGAAAATGTCTAAAGAGATCAGCTATGATGACGATCAATGTGAGGAGGAATATGCCGCTGACTAACTGCGCTTGAAACAAACGCACCCAACGCAAAAAATGAAAACGGCGTAAGAGCGATGGATCGGCGTTGGAGCAACAAAATAAAAATCCTAACGCGATCAATAACGCGCTGAAAAAGAAAATGGCTTGTTGAGGGGTCGCAGATTTTTTTTTAAGTTGACGCATTTTTTTGTTTTTCTTTTTGGCGTATTCATGTAGTATGAAGCATATTCTGGTTCACTTTGCAATGAAATGTGTGGGATGGAAATAGAACAGCGGTTATAAATTCTTTCGATAAACATGAAGTTTTTTCTTGACAACATGATATTTATGGTAATATAACATTAGGGAATACAAAAATTTCCAATCCGTTCCAATCAAAAAGAGATAGGGACGAAGAAACGAGGTGGGAATAGGATGGTCAGAAAAACTTCGAGCGCCAAGAAGAAGACCACGGCCAAAAAGAAAACCGCAGCGAAGAAAACCGTGAAAAAGGCCGCGCCAAAAAGAGCGGCAGTGAAGAAGACCACGGCGAAGAAAAAAACCGCTGCAAAGAAAACGACAGCGAAGAAGAAAACCGCTGCCAAGAAAACCACGGCCAAAAAGAAAACCGCAGCCAAGAAAAAAACGACCGCGAAAAAGAAAACGGCAGCCAAGAAAACCACGGCCAAGAAAAAAACTGCGGTCAAAAAGAAAACGGTTGCGAAAAAGAAAACCGTAGCCAAGAAAAAACCGGCAGCCAAAAAAACTGTAGCGAAGAAGAAAACGGCCGCCAAGAAAAAAGTCACAAAGAAGAAATAATTGTTGTTCCGTTTGTAACACCATTTCATCCTGCTGGAAAATCGGCAGGTTTGATTGGGTGACTACCGAACGGAAAAAAAACTGGTTATTATATGCTCGGCCTTGTCGGCTTTGACGGCAAAGGCCGGGTGTCTCTCTTTTCTCGGCGGAACATGATCGCCGGAAAACGCCATTGTCATGGACTTGGCGATATTTTTTGGGTTGACGGACCGCTCAAGCGGGGGCTTGGGTGCGTTTTTCCTTTCCCGGTTGTCAATAGCTGTGCTATGATGTGGGGTGTAATGTTATCTCCATGTCGTGGTGGTGCGCTATTTTTGACTTCAACCTAAAATTTACGCTGAGGACTGATGATGAAAGACAGTAATGTTCGACCTATAAAGTCTGCTTTTCAGTCCGGCGAGGTGATAGAACTCATCCGCCGTTTGGATGACATCAAAATTGACCCCGTCCGTCTCCATTACTATGAGAAAACGGGGCTGATTCGCGCTAGCATCCGTCCGGCGCAAGGCTGCGGAAAGCACAAACTCTATTCCTTCGCCGACCTGGTTATGCTGCGCTGGTTTCTTCAGCTGCGCAAGCAAGGCTTGAGTATGCAGAAAGTGCGCCGGGGCATTTCCTATCTACGGCGCAATATGCCCAAATTCATCGAAAAGCCGTTAGAGCATGAATTGTTCTTCGTCACCGACGGGCAAGACATGTTTGCATTAGTCAACGGCGGCGAAGAAGCCATTTCGCTGGTTAGCACCCCAGGGCAGAAGTTCTTCGGCGTGATGGTGTATGACTTTAGGAAGATGATTGACGATACCCGCGAAGCGGTCGCCAAGGCGGCGTAAGGCGGTCAGTCGTTATAGAACGATAGGCTCGCAAAGGTTACGACTGATTCGGTATCCTGTTCGATGGCGCGGTCGTAGTTCAAAAGGCGCCCTTGTTTCGGGCGGGTGATATCCAACAACATATATATCGGAGAAAGGCCGCACACATTGTTGCGGTCTTTTTTTATGGCGATGCTCTGGTAAAACGCTTCTGCGTCGCATTCAACCATCGCGTCGAGTAGTTCTTTGTCTTCCCGTTCCACCCGCGCTAATTCTTTCTCAGAAATTCCCTCCACATGGCCGAAGCGTTTACCAACGTGGCTCAGGTCGGCCCCGGCGATCACGCAGACCGGCCCCGGATAGTTCTCGATCATGTCCCGCAACACGTCGAGCGCCCCGGCAAAGCGCACGTCCTCGCGCGGCGAAACGCCGTCACGCACATAGCGGTGCAACGATCCCGTCAGAATGGGAACCATCTTTGCGTTGCGGTCTTCGAGGACATGCCGCAGCCACACCGATTGAAACTCGACGGAGTGTTCGTCGCGATGCAGCAATTCTTCGACGAATACGTCATACGGCGCGCGTTGGTTAAACTCCTCGACGAAGGCTTCGTCGGTCGGCATCAGCCCCAGCGGCGTGTCATAACTTTTTTGGGTAGCAATGAACAGGCCTTCGCGGCTTTGGTGTCCCGTGCCGAATACGACATACAGGTCGGCGGGCGGCGCGGCGGCAATTTCGTTATAAGCATGGGCAAAGCCCAGTCCGCCGCGATGCAGATCAATATGTGGAGAAACCAGAGCGGTCAGCATCTTCGCAGGCGAAGGCGTTTGTGTTTGCTGGCGGGCTTGTTCTTGTAATTGATTGAGTAGGGCGCGTAACTTTTCCGGGTCGCCTTCATAGGCTTGCCCGGCGTGAAAGGCCGCCCGGTTGGGCGCCGCGTGATAGGCTTGCTCGAGTTCGCAAACTGCGGAGTCAAATGTCAGTGAATGAAGGTAAAATTCGGAATCGAGTTTGAGAACGAGTTCTTCCAGTTGTTGCATGGGCAGCACTTGCTGAAGTTGGCGGGTGCTTTCTTGTTGGATTTCTTCTAGCGTCCGTGTGCCGTCAAACAGCGAAACGATATACACCGCCGCTTGCGGCAAGAGCAGCGCGTGTTCGGCGATGCGTTGCGGGTCGCGCAGGCAAATGCGTTGTTCGCCATTTTCACTGATGGGGAAAGCCTCGACGGCGCGAACCCGCGGGCGGTGTAAATCAGGTCGGGAAGTGGATAGGGTAGAGGAATTCACAAGCGCCTCTATGAAAACGGCGTCCCGAGGGACGCCGAAGATTTCAGTCAACGTCGGGGCGACTGGACTCGAACCAGCGACCCCCTACTCCCGAAGCAGGTGCGCTACCAGACTGCGCTACGCCCCGAACATTGCGAAGCAATCGTACCCGCAAACCGAATTTTCATCAAGTCAAATGGGCAAAATCATTGCTCAAATTTGATGTTTGCTCACTTGGTGAATTTTCAACCAAAAACGGGCGGGAATTTCCCGCCCGTCCATACTTTTGATGGGATATCGGTTTTATTGAATTAAAACAACGTCGCCGAAACTGCTGGTTCCGTTAGATACGTCGTAAGGGAAGCCCATGCCGAACGCATTGTTGTAAGCGCCGCGTGAGCCGTCGGGGCCTGCGCCGAGCAATACATATTGCCCTTCACGAAGCGCATGCAAGCCCAATCCTTGCAACACTTCATTATTACCCGATTTGAAATACGCCAGCCCGATATCGCCCTCACCTGCGCCTTGCGGGTCATTGTCGGCATACATGTAGGTGTAGGGCGGGACGAGGTCGGCGCTGATCAATGCGCTGCCTGTGTCGTTACCTGACGCATTAGAAAAAAACGGGTCTAACGGCAAGCCCGACATATAGGCGACTGGAGAGGTCAAAGGCGCAAACAGCCCCGCCATTCCGCCGCGGTCATTTTGCGCTGCGCCGCCGACGCCGCCAAAAATATCTTGCATGCGTTCAACGCCCCAGTCGGTGTCGTCATCCCAAAAATCGACTAATAACACGCCCCGGTCGAGGCGCAGTTGTTCGATGGCAGTGACGGTGTTGCGCATGTCCGCCTGAGCGCGGGCAATCTTGGCGCGCATTTGCGCGTTTAAGAAGTTGGGTACGGCGATCGCGGCGAGAATTCCAATGATCGCCACGACGATAAGCAGTTCAATTAAAGTAAATCCCCGTTGCTTCCGCATTCAACATCCTCCCACAGATATGAATCAGTGAAATTGTATATACTGATTATGCTCGAATATTACCAGTATTTTATATAATACACAAACTATTTCCGTCATAAGTTGTCAATTCTTGTAACCGCTTGTGATGGTTACTGCTTTGCATTAGTCTTAACGCATTCCTATTAGAAACGGGTACGGGCGCGAATGAAAAAGAAAGAAAAAGCGATTGATCCTCAAAGCGTTTTAAGCGTTTTAAAACGCCGCAATGAAGCATTCGCCGCTTTGCTCAACGACAACTTGTTAGACATCATGCTGGGGCAGGCGTCGCTGCAATCGTATGAACCAAAAGGTTTGATGATGAAACAGCATGATCCCTCTGATTCGTTGTACATCATTTTAGATGGACGCTGTACCGTCGTGGTCAATGACAAGGTGGTCGGTCATCTCGAGGCGGGCGACATCGTCGGCGAAATGGGCGTGATTCAAAATACACCGCGCAGCGCCAGCGTGATCGCGATTGAACCGACGGAGGCGTTGCGCGTTCCCGGCGCCGAATTTAAAAAGATGCTGTCCGACGGTCAATTTTCGTCTTGGATGATTAACCTGCTGACCGATCGGCTCAAGCGGGTCTCGTATGATTGCGCCCACGTGATGAAGGAGATGGACGAGATGGTGCTCGACCAAATGGAACTGGCGCGGGTGCAGCGTTCGTTGTTGCCCAAAGAACTGCCGATGGACCCCCGCATTCGATTGCATGTGCTTTATTCGCCCTGCGCGTACGCCGGCGGCGATTATTATGACGCCATCATGTTAGACAAAGACCGCATCATGTTGGTCATCGCCGACGTGACCGGCCACGGCGCCCAGGCTTCGATTTCGATGGCGATTGTCCGGTCATTTATTCGTCAAAGTTCTATTGGTAAAACCACTAGCACGATCTTAAAGCGCTTAAATAAATATTTGTTTGAATACGGCCCCTCGCAACATTTTGTGACCGCGCAAATCGCGATTATTGATCTGGCCAATTTGAAAATGCAATTCAGCTACGCCGGACACCCGCCAATGCTTCACTTGCGGGAAGGCGTGTGCGAGCCGATGCGCGGGCCGCGTTCGTTCTTTTTGCGCTTTCGCCCGGAAGCCAAATTTGAATCCTCAACCTTAAAACTCCATCAGGGCGACCGGTTGGGATTATACACCGATGGAATTATCGAAACCTTCAACGCCGAAGGGACCATGTTTAACCTCGACGGAATGCAGCATTTTATGGTGGATTCAAGAAAAGAACCGATTGCTTCGCTGCCATCGCTGATGGAAACGCGCCTCAACCAGTTTAGCGAAGGCAGCCCGATGGAAGACGACATCACCTTCTTCGTGGCGGAACTGACTTGAGCGCCGCCGGATAGGGGACTCGCAATGAACCAATCCCTTCTGCGTTGGCTGCGTCCATCGGTCCTTTATCCAACTCTTCTTGCGTTAATATTGAGCGCTTTTTATGGCGGATATTTAGCGCCTCACAACCAGATGTTTACCGTCCTTACCTGGGACGCCTTTCGCGACATCATTACAGCCCAACACATCCGGGCGGGCGGCGCCGTATGGGCCGACCCGGTCTTGGATGGATATTGGTTCTGGTATCCGCCGACAAACGCCATTCTCTTTTCGACGATTTCCTCACTTTTGCA